>NZ_JAUBVR010000053.1:0-43417 GCF_036705955.1 Microcoleus sp. A6-C6
GTAAAAATCACCATTAATTAGTTCCTCTTTTCTCTTAAAAGTCATTACAAAGTGTGTTTGTAGCTTCTAACAATGGTGAATTTATCTTAAAATATACTCATCACTGATGAACAGTGTTCAATAAGATGCGTTCCCCCTGCCCCTAACCCCCCTTAAAAAGGGGGGGACAAGAAGTTGTTCAAAGTCCCCCTTCTTAAGCGGGACAAGAAGTTGTTCAAAGTCCCCCTTCTTAAGGGGGATTTAGGGGGATCTCCGGGAAACAAATAGCGTTAACCCAAGCGTATTGTATTATAAAATGGAAAGGCATTTCATCCACTCGATCGCCCAACCAGCACATCCATGAACACCAAGATTAGCCCCATCCTCAAAGTATTCTGCTTCTCCGCCACCCTTTCCCTAGCCATCAAATACGCAGGGCCCAGCTTATCCATACCCTCCACCAACTTAAACGCCCTTATCGCCGTGCTTTCCCCCAGTATCATCCTAGCTGCGATTCTGGGCTGGCGGGCGTGGCAACAGACTCAAATCAAGGGGATAGTGAGAAAATAAGTATCAAATATCTCCCACCATTCTGTTATTACTTCTTGACTTAGTTTAAACTTGGGACGTAACAAAACATCCTTATATTCGGCTATAATTTCTACTGATACCAGCCACTCCCAGTCCGGGCGATCGATGATTGACTGAATCGCTGTTTTGGGCATCCGTCCCCTCAAAATCGCAGACACTAAAATATTAGTATCAACAACAACCCTCATTCACCTCTCCTGTAAGCTTCAATATCGACTGCAATCTCCTCCTCGGTAATTTCTGGAACCTCTGGTATAGCTTGCGTTTTATCAAATAAATCCTTGACTTTACGAGCGATGATTCGGCGACTATTTTGCTCAGACAAAAGCCTCAAAGCTTCTGTTAGCACCGCTTCTACATTTTCATATTTTCCCGTATCTAACTGAGATTGAATCAACTGTTCTAATTCTGGGTTTAAAACAACATTCATCGCCTATTTCCTGTTAAAAAATGTTGCAGTATAGATGAAAACACCGCCCTGGCACTAAAAGAGAGAGCCAAGATTTTTAAGTCGGCATAATGTCGTCGAGTTTCAGTTGTAAATTTGGAAATAAGTAAGAAGAAATAGTATCTCCCAAGCGATATTGTTGCTGCTGGTATGCACCATTAACTAATTGGCAGACTGTGAAAGTCGGTTGCTTTGGATTGCCGATAAATTGCCAACCACCCAAGCCCCGAAAGTCCACAATCCAATATTCGGGGATATTCAAAAAAGCGTACTCTTCCACTTTTCTTGCATAATCATCTTGCCAATTAGTGCTGACCACTTCAGCAACAAGCTTAATGGTACTACCGTTACAAATAACTGGTTCTTTTTGCCAAAGTGGTTCTTGACTTAGTTCTGCTTTATCTAAAATAATTATGTCAGGACGCAGCGCTGTAGCTTCAGCATATAGTGGTTTGATTAGACAATTTTTTGGCACCAACCAGTTGAAGTTATCCCGAAAAATTTCGACATAAATTCTACCCGCAACGCTCCCGGCAACAGCTTCGTGAGGACCAGTAGGTGACCTGTCTCTGAGTTCTCCATCAATTAGTTCATAGCGTGTATTATCCCCATATTGGGAGATAAACTCCTCAAAGCTAAATAATTTTGGTGTAGTGTAGGTCATTGATCGTGTTTTAATGGGATGTAATTTAATTTTAAGTAATATGCGATCGCACTCTCAGATTGACAATTTCGCCCGATCGCTCTTATCGCCCTGTTTGCCCCAGTATCATTATAGATGCACTTCTAGACTGGCGAACCCAACCCACTCAAACCGACTTAAGCATAACAAAATAAGCCCGATCGCCCTAACCAGCAATTCCCCTCCTAAACTCCCTCATCGCTTCCACACTCGAAGCCATCAGCAAACAGCGACACAGTAAATTAATATCTAAATCTGGCAAAACAACACTTGCAGAAATTGTAGCATAACCCTCAGAACCCAAGCGATACATAGCCAATACACCATCCTCCCAGAACCAGACTTCAGAAACTCCCAATACTCGATAGCGTTCCAATTTTCTGACAGTACCGCTAGTAAACACTACTTCGATACATAAATCGGGAGGAGAATTTGGGGTGATGCGTCTGCCAATAAAATAAGATTCATCAGCTTGTACAGACACTATCCCTTCCTCTTCTTGGGTAAAGCTTCCCGTAGGTGCAAACTCAATATCATTTTCGGCGCAGTAAATAGCCAGCAGCGTACAAATTGTCCTACTAAAAAATTCGTGTTCCGGGGAAACTGCCAAGATTTCCACCTCTCCTCTGTAATAAAACAACTTGATTCCAGGGGAGTCAGAAAACCCCTGTTCAATTAGTTTGAACTGTTCCCAGCTAATCCCAGAATGAATGAACCGTTGGTCTATTGGCCGTAAAAGTGTCTGTGTCATCATGCCAATCTCTATTAAACTACTGAAATTATATTAAACAATTATGATTTACTTCTGCCGTAAGCTATAATGTTTCTGGCAATCTCCTCATTCATTGCATCTTTCCTGTCTGAAGAACAGGCAAGATGCCTGTTCCACAAAATATCAAGTTTATTGTGGGGTGTCTCGCCCGCCCTTGAAAAACTGATTGACAATGGTGCAATATCTAAGTTCGATCGCCCTTTCGTTACCTTCCAACCCCAACCAAGCCTCACAGTAGAGAGTTGGCATCATAGTCTCAATGCCTAATTATACAACTCAAGGTCAATTCTAGGGACAAGGCTGCCCTCGAAAGAGCGATCGCACTTCTGGGCAGTAGGGACACAATCAAGAAGTGCGATCGAGAAGCGCGATCGAGCTACACTTATCTAAACGCAACTAAATCCCTGCCCATCACAACCATCGCAACCAAACTTGAGGCCATCACCATGATTCAAGCCCTACCAGAATTTGTAACATTCGATGAATTCATTGACTGGTATCCTGAAAACTCAGAATACCACTACGAATTGCACAATGGAGAGATTGTTGAGATGCCAAAAGCCACAGGCAAACATTCTAAACTGACAGGTTTTCTCGTAGCTGATCTAAATTTTGAAATCAGACGGCTACAATTGCCGTACTTCATCCCCAAAGAATCTGTCATCAAACCCATCCGCGAGGAATCTGGGTATGAACCAGATATTATTGTACTCAACGAGCAAGCAATGGGAAACGAGCCTCGATGGGAGAAATCATCAATTATTACGATGGGTTCATCAGTCCCGCTAATCGTAGAAGTAACTAGCACTAACTGGGCGGATGATTATGCCCGCAAACTAGAGGCCTACGAGTTGATGGGTATTCAGGAATATTGGATTGTAGACTATTTAGGATTGGGTGGTAGACGGTTCATTGGGAATCCTAAGCAACCAACTTTTTCGGTTTACCAACTAATTGACGGGGAATACCAAGTTAAACAATTCAGAGGGGCTGAGGTAATTGAGTCCCCAACTTTCCCAGAATTGAACCTGACAGCGCAGCAGGTGTTTGCCAAAGGGAATTGAAGAGGCTGCGTTGTAGGAGTATATTGTAAAGGTGCGATCGCATTTAAGGTATCTTGTAGAGACGCGATTGCAACAGCCCCTAAAGCAACGCCGGCAATTCCCCGTTATAATATTTAAAATCTAATGAAGCTAGGACAGTGGATGGGCTTATTAGCCCTCATCGCATCTTGTTACATCCTCTGGCAAATCAGGCAAGCCCTACTGCTGCTGTTTGCCGCCGTCGTCTTAGCCACGGCCTTAAACAGACTAGCACGCTACTTACAAAAAAAATTACGACTCAAAAGGTCGATCGCCGTACTGTTCTCAATTAGCTTTTTATTCCTCGTCTTCGTAGGAATGTTCCTGATAATTGTACCGCCCTTCGCCCTGCAATTCCAGCAACTGACCCTGAGAGCCCCTCAAGGAATAGAAAGATTAAATGATTGGGTAAATCAAATCGAAAGTCGCTTCTCTGGACAAATCGGTAAGCTGCCCAATCTCAATGTTAACGACATTATGCAACAACTGCAACCTTTAGTCAACCAACTTGTTGGCGGTGCAGGAGCCTTTGTCGGCAACACATTAGGCGTTATCCTGAGCTTTTTGTTAGTCTTAGTTTTGACATTGATGACCTTAGCAGATCCCCTCTCTTACCGCAAAGCATTTATACAACTATTTCCCTCTTTTTATCGGCGGCGAATCGATAGTATTTTAGATGAATGTGAAGTAGCTCTCGGCAGATGGGTCATCGGCGCTTTGATTAGCATGAGTGTGATTGCTTTGTTGAGCTTAATTGGCCTGTCAGTTTTGCGAGTTCCCCTACCGCTAGCTCATGCTGTAGTAGCAGGATTTCTTAATTTGATTCCCAATATAGGCCCCACTATGAGCGTCATTCCGCCAATGACGATTGCACTTTTAGACTCTCCCTTAAAATCAGGTTTAGTCCTCATCCTTTACTTCTTAATTCAACAGTTTGAAAGCAACATTCTCACCCCCTACGTCATGGCACAGCAAGTATCATTGCTGCCAGCAGTAACATTAATAGCGCAAGTATTCTTCGCCACATTCTTTGGATTTTTAGGCTTGTTGCTAGCCCTCCCTCTCACCGTGGTCGCTCAAGTTTGGATTAGGGAAGCCTTAATTAAAGACATTCTCAACCAGTGGGATGCGAGTCCTAAAACCTTGGCAGCTATCCATTCTGCTATCCACGAAGAATATGAATCTATAGGAGTCACCGAAATCAGGTCAAACCAGTTACCTGAAAACAAATCAGAGATTGCCGATCGTGCAGAAAATGATGATTCTGAAAATAAATAATTCAGGTTTGTACTAATCCTAAATCTGGCTTAAATAGCAGCCTTTTTTTAGTCCGCGCAGACGTAATTTGTTTTTATAGGAGCGATTTTAATCCTTGACTCTTATAAATCGCTATTTTGTAGTCTAGAATTTTAAACCGCATCTTGTCCAGCGCTAAAAATCTGTTGCACAGTCAAATTTAACTCTGGAAATGTGGGCGAAACAATTCGATCGCACCCTCGGAACAGACTGACTTGATACTCGCCGTCAACCAAATGGTGAACAAAAAAAGTAGGTTGTTTAGGATTGCCAATATAGCGTCTGCCACCAAGTGCCAAATAGTCTGCAATCCAGTATTCGGAAATGCCTAAAGCTTCGTAATCAACCAATTTGTGCCCGTAATCATCCTGCCAATTGGTACTGACAACTTCGACAATTAGCCGGACAGAACTACCCATTGTAATGATAGATTGCTTTTTCCATCTCGGTTCGCTGTTCGTCCCTTGTCTGTCCAAAACGATCGCATCCGGTTCGTAACCAGAGCGCTCGTTATCAGCTTTGACAACGCATTCCTTGGGTACGAAGTAGGGCAACCCCAGCCTCTCGATTTCCATCCCTAGCTTCAGGGAGAGGTAGCCAGCTACTTCTGAATGTTCTCCGGTGGCTTTAGGCATCTCAACAATAGCTCCATTATGCAGTTCGTAACGGTTTTCGGAATTTTCAGGATACCAGTCAATAAATTCATCGAACGTGACTGGTTTTAATATCGCTTGAGTCATGCCGATCGCTCCTTATGTTATTTATAAGATCATCTCGATCTCTGTTATAACATTTGGCTGTGTTCTCAAGTCGAGACCGATCGCCAAAACTGCATTTACCGATCGCCATTACCTATTCCACCAAACTAAAATCTAAAAACTAAAATCTAAAATAGTCTTATGCGATCGATCGACGAAATCAACGATAAAATCAGCCAAGGCAAAGCCACAGTCTGGACAATCGAAGAACTTAAAAGTAGAGTCCAAGAAACCAGCATTACCCAAGCCGCCAAAGAAGTCGATGTGATCACCACCGGCACCTTCGAGCCGATGGAATCCTCCGGCGCCATCATCAACCTCGGCCATACCGACCCCCCGATCAAAATCCGCCAGTGCTGGCTAGACGGCGTTTTAGCCTATTCCGGCTTCGGTGCAGTAGACCTGTACCTGGGAGCCACCCAAGTAGCCGAAGACGGGGAAGAATCACGGGAACGGGGCGGCGGACACGTCATCGAAGACTTAATTGCCGGCAAACCAGTGCAGTTGCGGGCTCTGGGGCAAGTCACAGACTGCTACCCCCGCGCCTCCTTTGAAACCACGATTACCCGCGATACCATCAACCAGTTTTATTTATTCAATCCCCGGAACGCATATCAAAACTTTATTGTGGGAGTCAACGGGGGCGATCGCCCGCTGTTCACCTACCTCGGCCCCCTGCAACCAAACCTCGGTAACGCCGTGTATTCGAGCCTGGGAGCCATGTCTCCCCTGCTCAACGACCCCCACCTCGAAATCATCGGCATCGGCACCCGCATCTTGCTAGGAGGGGCTCAGGGCTACATCACCTGGGAAGGAACCCAGCACTTCCCGCTGCAAAAACGGCAGCCCAACGGCACTCCCATCGGGCCGGCTGCCACCCTCGCACTCATCGGCGACGCTAAACAGATGAACTCAAAATGGGTGCGCGGCTGCTACTTCAAAAACTACGGCCCATCTTTGATGCTGGGAGTAGGCATCCCCTTTCCCGTCTTAAACGAAACAGTCGTCGCCCACTGTGCAGTATCAGACAAAAAAATAGTAGCGCCGGTGGTAGATTTCTCTATCCCCCGGCGCGTTCGTCCCACATTCGGTTTAGTTAGTTATGCTCAATTAAAAACCGGTCGTATTCTGATCGAAGGCAAACCCGTGCGGGCTGCCCCCCTTGCGAGTATGTTTCTCTCGCGGCAAGTAGCATTGGAATTGAAGCAGCAAATTGAAGCTGGTCAATTTACCCTCACGGCCCCAGTTGCTCCCCTACCCACCGACAGAGTGTTTCTCCCGCAAGATTTGTGGGGCGCCCAAGTCAGGATTGAATAAAGGATTTGAGATTGGCGATTTGGCGATTTTAGGTTAGTACGTTCAAGACTAATCCAAAATCTCAAATCTCAAATCGCCTTATTCATCGGGCTTAGGCTTCTTGACCGGCTTAGGAAGGGGTTCCTTGGGGACAGCAGGTGCTGCTGCTGCGGGCTTGATGTTAGGGCGTTCTATAGGAGTACCGTCACCGCTAGGCCTAGGAGTAAAGGGACGCTTGTTTCCCCCTCCTTTGTAGCCACCACCGGGCGGCTTGCTGCCAGGGGGGAATTTCCGTTTTTTAATCGGTAGGGCACCAATATTATTGGCTTGCTCAATCATCAGACTGTCAGCTTTCAATTTGACGTGGAAATCCCAAAAAAAGCCGATCGCCTTTGTTCCTACATCCCCCTTGAGTTTCAGCTTAAAAAACTTCATCTTGTCGTCATTCTTGCGGGGAGCTTGCTTGATTTTGACGATGAGATACTTTTCTTCATCTAGCGATTGATAAATCACCTCGCCTCGAATCGAAAAATAGCCATCTTCAACATCAGCTTCCGAGGGCGGCAAAGATGCTATCGATGCTTCGTCGCTAGTCTCAATCTCCCCTGCTTCCTGATTTTCCTCATCAGAGGGAGGTTTCTTGAGCGTTTCCGGCTCCCAAACTCCCATAATCTGGGCGTGCAAATTGCCGTCTTCTTGCCTGGTGCGGGGATAGACCACCCACAGGTGTTCTTGTTCGAGATCCAGGTGGTTTTTGACTAAACTCATCACTCTACCGAGCAAAACTGCGTCGATGGCAGTTCCGTCGGCAGCTATCAACATACCTCTGGTGAATTGCTCTTCAGATTGCGTGTAGCGGCCCCGCACCAAACCAACAGCTCGGTACTGTCTGGGTTCGCTGGGAGGGGGAATGGGATGTTGGCGCATGACGGAGGGTGTGTCATCATCAGCCTGACTTTCGTTAGTGGCAGGCTTGGGGGTTGGGGGCGGTGCGACTGTGAGTGCGATCGTATTACTGGTAGATTTCGCAGGCGCTGCTTGCTCGGAGAGCGCAGGAGCATCGCTGGGCGTGTTTTTTGGCTTTGTTTTGTCCTGATCGAGGGCAGAACTGTAGCGTGGTCGTTGCAGCGTATCCTTTGGCGCTAGGGCGTCCGTTGGGGCGTCTGTTAGCGCTGGGGCCTCTGTTGTCGCTGGTGGTTGATTTTGGTCAACAGGTGCAGCCGACGACGGCGAAGCCACGGGACTTTCGTCTGGTGTATCGGGCACGGAGGCTGTAGTTGTGGGCTGATTCACGGCTGGCTCGCTTGGCAGGGCCTTGCGAGTTGAAGTAGATTTGGACGATTTGGAAGACGGGTTGGGAGAGGGGTTCATAAAAACTCCTTGCAGCGGAGACACATCCCTTGAGGGAAATTAGGAATAAACTGAAGAAACTGATTTAAAAACTACTAGCACCAAACTTGAGGCTTGCACCGGAGAGTTTGGTTTTGACCCGTCAACGCCAACTTTCAACTGCGCTACGAGCGATCCCGGATTGGCTGGCTGCTCTAATCCTTGTTGGTAAAGAGTTTGAGAGTTTGCTAACCCACGGATCGGTCGATCGCCCGAAAGCTGGCGTTGCTGGCTAATAGAATTTAGGATATTCAGATACTTCAAGTCCGGACAATCTAGGATATATCCCGACATAGCGTGCTGAATACCTAAGCATCCAACCCGGCAATATCTCGCAATGGTTTGAGGAAAATCCCCAAAGCGCCGTTCCAATCTCTCTGGAGTAGCTTGCCTATTTTACTTAATCCAATTACCTAACGGGCTGATCCGCCATATTTTCGGTAATTTTGAGCTTGACCACCCTCTAATTGGACGAAAGCCACATTCCTTGGGGCTGCGGGTCTTTGTGTCCAAAATAGTTTGGCTAGCGGGGAGTTGCGGGTCTGTTACCATATTAGCTGCAAGCAAAAGACTGGTTTCTGAATTGGGACTTTGAAGTTAAGAACTTTTATGGTTGCATGGATCTGTTAAATCGAGATGCCCCTAGGCGATGCGTTAATTCTTAGAAAATAGTAGATTTTAAGTTGGGATAGTTGAATTATGGAAAAAACAAACAAGGGTCGCGGGTTAATTAGTGTGGTAGTGGTGCTTGCGCTCATCGCTTTTGTGGGATTTTCTCTGGTTCCAATTTTGGACAGTATTCTTAAGAGCAGCCAAGCCCAAAGTCGATCGACTCCAACGCCAACTCAGACAGCGGCATCTAACGATAAGCAATCGCAGTTGCTGCAAGATCAGGTGAGGGGGTACGAATTGGTTTTGCAGCGGGAACCTGACAATGTAACTGCTCTGCGGGGGCTTTTGCAGGTGCGGCTGGAGTTGATCGGACAAGGAGTGGGGGCGATTAAGGATGTGGTGCCGACGTTGGAAAAGTTGGCTAAACTGAATCCTGAAACTTCTGAATACGGGATTTTGCTGGCTCAGGCTAAGGAACGCACGGCAGATCGCGAAGGGGCTGCTCAGGCTTATCGGTCAATTTTAGCGTCTAAGCCTGGGGAAATTAAGGCTTTGCAGGGGTTGGTGAATTTGCTGCTGGTGCAACAACGGCCGGAAGCTGCGATCGGACTACTGCAAGATACGCTGAAGGCTGCTCCGGGTGCGAATCAGGTGAAACCGGGCAGTATTGATACAACTTCGGTGCAGTTGATTTTGGGGCAGGTTTATGCTGTGCAGAAGCGCTACCCAGAGGCGATCGCGATTTACGACGAATCAGCTAAGGCGAATCCGAAAGATTTTCGTCCGACATTAGCTCATGCGATCGTATTGAAGGAACAGGGCAAAAAAGACGAAGCAAAAACGCTGTTTGATAAAGCTACAGAGTTAGCTCCTCCTAACTATAAAGACCAAATTAATCAGTTAGCTAGCGATGCTCCAAAGCCTTCGACTGCGGCTACTGCGAGTCCCGCACCGGCTGCTGCTCCTAGTCCTGAGCCTGCTGCTTCTCCTAGTCCTGAAGGTGCGCTACCTACACCTTAAGGAAAGTTTTGAGCGGATACGGGGCGGTGTCTGTGAGTGCCCGCCCCAGACTTTTAAGTGAAAAACTTGATACTTAAAACTCAAAACTACTCGCTTTCTTCCCAAATACGCAGGACTTACGAAAAGAAACCCGGTTTATACGATAAATCTTGGTTGAGCAAGGATACTTGAAGAAACCGGGTTTCTAAGCCCTCGCGCGGAGCTTCCTGTTACCGATTACCGATTACTAATTACCAATTAGGTAAGACCTCGGAGGGAATTATGACCCAAAGCGTCGATCGCGTTGTTCTACCTCCTGCTTTTGGCGACCACACTCAATTACCAGAGTCGGATGGTACTTTTGTGAAAAATTTTCAGGAGCACCCGCAAAGTTTAATTTTAACAGATTCGATCGGCCCGATTTTGCAGCAGCGGCATCCTGACGGACAATATGCGATCGGTCAAGACTGCGGTATTTACTGGCGAGAAACCGAGCCGGCGGAGAAAGGTGCAGAAGCTCCTGACTGGTTTTATGTTCCTAATGTACCTCCGAATTTAGACGGTCAAATTCGCCGTTCCTACGTGCTGTGGCGGGAACACATAGCACCGTTAATTGCGTTGGAATTTGCGAGCGGGAATGGCGATGAAGAGCGCGATCGCACTCCTTTATCGCGCACCGATGAAGGGCTGTTAACGAAACCGGGAAAGTTTTGGGTTTACGAACAGGTGATGCGAATCCCCTATTATGGCATCTACGAAATTAACAGCGGCAGATTAGAAGTTTATCGGTTAATTGACGGGTATTATCGGCTGTTAGAACTTAACGAGCGGGGTCATTTTGCGATCGTACTTTTAGGCGTAGAATTGGGACTTTGGCAAGGAAGTTATCAAAATCAAGAGATGCTGTGGCTGCGCTGGTGGGATGAGGAAGGTAATTTGCTATTGATTGGCGATGAAAGGGCAGAATTGGAGAGATTGCGGGGAGAACAACAGCGGGAAATAGCCGAGTGTGCAGAACAAGCAAGACAGCAAGCAGAACAGGCGCGACAAGCTGAATTTCAAGCAAGAAGGGCTGCAATTCCCCGGTTGTTGGGAATGGGTTTGAGTGCCGAACAGGTGGCGGAGGCGTTAGGTTTATCGGTGGAGGAAGTTGCGGAGGATGCTTGATAGGGATACCAGTTCCAAACCACTAACTTTCTGACTCCGCAGGCTGAGGCACAGACTTGGCTTTCCCTAAACGATAAGCTGTGAGAGGACTATTCCGAATATCTGCTTCTATCTGGGCAATCAGTTCATCAAGTGCAAAATTAAGACTATCAAACTGCCGACAGACTTCGCGCATTTTAGCAACTGTCTGCTTAACTTTTTCTGGTTCTGGTTGCGGTTGTTGAGTCATAGTAGGTTCCAATCACTTTTAGCTTCTCGGACAGTAGCTTCTCCGGCCTCGGCTGTAGCTTCAGCTTGTTCTATCGTTTGAGTCAGTAGTTCTATGGTAGCAGTAGGAGCGATCGGCTGAAATTCAGAAATTCGCAGCAGCAGGTTATAAAGGCGAGAATAGGAAGAGGTAGCTCGTTCTCTGATGTTTGTCAGTTGTTCTAGTACAGAAGCAGTTGCCTCGGTTTCTCCAAATATTTCAAAAACAGATAGTTCTGTTGCTCCTGCTTGATTGATTAGCTGCACAAGTCGGCGCTGTAATTCTAGGATAATTGTAATAGTTTGATTAGGCAAATCAGCCATGCACTTTCTCCTCACTCTCATCCAAATCAACCATAAAATCGGCTGTCAAACCAAATTTAACATCGCCTTCAGCATACTCTTGACGAACTTCTGCCACTTCTTTGAGTAATTCATTTCGTCGCTGTTGTCGCAGACGATTCTGAAGAATATCGAGAAGCATGGCTTGATCTTCTAGTGATAAAACTTCTACAGCTTCAAGAGCTTGCTGGAATTGAGATGTCTGTGTCGTTTTACTCATGTGTTTTTAGCTACTTAGAATTACGATAACTTTTTTTAGCCTAATTTATGATATGTTAGCACTTATAACTTATAAAATCAACAGTAAGTAGGGTGCGTCAGCCAGTGAAAAATCATGTAAAAAACAAAATTTATTGAGGGCTGACACACCCTACAAATTAATACTTCCGCTCCTGCGGCTCAAACATCGTAATCGCCACCGGCATATAAGCCAAATCGATTCCCGCAGGCGAATAATAGGCCAGCGTATGCTTCAAAAACTTCTCATCATCCCGCTGAGTAAAATCTTCCCGCGAATGAGCACCCCGACTTTCCTGCCGGTTCAAAGCAGAAGTTAAAATCATTTTTCCGACAATTATTAAACTCCGCAATTCCAAAGCTTCTACAATTTCGGTATTCCAAGATTTACCCTTGTCATCCAAGTAAACTTCTTGATATTGTTTTTCCAATTCCTCCAATTTATGCAAACCTTCCTGCATCAATTCGGCGCTGCGAAATACTCCGCAATACTCGGTCATCGTATCTTGGAACTTTTGCCGCACTTGATTGATGCGGTATTGTCCGGGACGGTCTACAAGTGCTTGAATTTGCTCTTGGGCTTCCTGGATATAACGCTGTTCATCTACTGCGGGCAACTTGCGATTTTGGACAAATTGTGCTATAGTTGCGCCAGTAACTTTGCCGTAAACTACGCATTCCAATAGCGAATTGCTGCCCAAACGGTTAGCGCCGTGAACTGAGACGCAAGCTGCTTCGCCGGCGGCAAAGAAACCATCTACCAAACTGTCAGCACTGCTGCGAACTTGCCCATCAATATTAGTTGGAATTCCGCCCATTGAATAGTGAGCAGTCGGGCGGACGGGCATCGGTTGGTTGACAGAATCAATTCCTAACAAGCGGTGGGCTTCTTCCCAAGCAAAAGGTATTTTGCTCATGATTTTTTCGCGTCCCATGTGCCGCAAATCGAGGTAAATAAAGGGGCCGCCTGCACTACCATCGAGATTAATTCCTCGGCCTGCACGAATTTCTAGGGAAATCGATCGCGATGTAATGTCCCTAGGCGCTAATTCCATCCGCGACGGGGCATAATTGGCCATAAATCGATCGCCCTCCGAATTGATCAAATAAGCCCCTTCGCCCCGCACAGCCTCGGAAATCAACACTCCCACCGGATACAAACCCGTCGGGTGAAACTGCACAAACTCCATATCTTCCAGCGGCAATCCAGCCATCGCCGCCATCGCCAAACCGTCACCAGTGGAGGCGTAATCGTTCGAGGTGGTGTTGTAAACCCGACCGTAACCCCCCGTAGCAAACATCACCGCCTTAGCGCGCACGACGGCAATTTCGCCGTCTATCAGGTTGAACATAACTACGCCCTTGGCTTGGCCGGCTTCCAAAATCAGGCGCGTGACGTACCACTCCTGATAAATGTGAACTCCACAGCGGCGCAGATTGTTGACTAATTCGTGGAGGATGGCGTGACCTGTTTTGTCGGCGGCGTAGCAGGTGCGGTTGTGGGAATGTCCGCCGAAAGCGCGCTGGGCAATTCTGCCGTCTGGAAGGCGGGAGAAGAGGACTCCCATGTGTTCTAAATCGATGACTACACCTGGTGCTTCGCGGGTGAGGATTTCTACTGCATCTTGGTCGGCTAAATAGTCTGAACCTTTTACTGTGTCGAAGGCGTGGGCTTTCCAACTATCTTCGGGATCGACGTTTTGCAGGCTGGATGCCATGCCGCCTTGGGCTGCGACGGAGTGCGATCGAATGGGGTGAGTTTTGGCAACAACAGCTACCTTTAAACTGGGGTCAGTTCTGGCAATTTCCACGGCTGCGCGGCAGCCTGCTAAACCGCCGCCTACAATGATTACGTCGTGTTCTAGCATTTTTTGAATAATGTTGAGTGTTCTCCTCAACTTATCGTGACGCAAAAAAAAACTTCCTACCAAAAGATCGGGAAGTTTTTAACTTTTGATTGGGATCGAAAATCCAAGTCTAAAATTTCAAATTGAACTAGCCGAGGAGTTCGACAGACCTCTGATTCGACTGATTTCCCGTTGCAGAAGGTTGATCTTCGGTGGCGGGGTCTACCGAAAGCACTTCAATGTTATTGAGCAGAGTGGTAACGAAAGCAAACAGCAAAAAGGGCAGAGAAAGCACTAAAATCAAGCCGACGGTAGCCAAGGCGTAGATTTGGCGGGCGCTGCTCCAGAGGGCGAGTGCTGACGCTAGACTCAGGAAGATGACTATCAGCCAAATAATGATTTGACCGTAAATGTCGCCAAAGGTGAGGGTACATTTAAGGCGATAGTTCTGAATGTTATCCATTGATGCCTCGGGAGATTGCTATTACGACTTGTCGAAAAATACTTTGACAGCCTGTCAATACTGACTGTGAATCTATAATTTTAGCTGCTGCAACTTGCTTTTGGCGCTGTTTTAAACATTCTTTATAGAACTTGCAACAAGACTTTATGAATTTTTGTTTCTGATTGGAAAATTTTGCCGAAACAAGACTTACGCACTCCGACAAAGAAACCGGGTTTTTTACTGTTTTGGCGGGCTATACGAAGTATTTTCGCAAAAAACCCGGTTTCTGGCAACCCGTGCGTCGAGGACTACGAAACCAAGGTACAAGGGGAAAGTCTACTTTTTGACCGATCGCCGTTTTTGTAAAGTAATGTTAAGCTGCATGGGTATGGAATAAATTTTTGTAGCGTCGCACCTGTCTTTTCGCCCATGTCTTCCGATCGCACATTGCTGATTTCGCGCTGTTTCCTGGCTGGTGTGGGAACACAGATGTTTGTACACCACCAGCAGCGGATTCCGCAAGAGAGTCCGGTACTGGTAGTGAGCAATCATCGCAGTTTTTTAGATCCTGTGCTGCTGACGGCGGCTTTGGGTCGATCGATCCGGTTTGCTTGTCATCACTACATGGGTCAAGTTCCGGTGATTCGGGAAGTTGTTACGACTTTCGGCGCTTTCCCCTTGGAAGCACCGGAGCACCGACAGCAGCATTTTTTCTCTCAAGCGACGGCGCTGCTGCAAAGTGGGGAGATGGTGGGGGTATTTCCAGAGGGTGCAGAACCGATGGTGAAGTTTACTCAACCGAATACTATGGGGAAGTTTCAGCGGGGATTTGCTCATTTGGCTTTGCGGGCGCCGGTGCGGGATTTGGCGGTGTTGCCGGTGGCGATTGCTTCGATGGAGGAAGAGTCGGTGCGATCGGGTTTACCGCTGAAATTACTGAGTTTGTTCGATCCTTCGGAACCTTTGTTCGATCGCCCTGGGTGGCATCCTGTGATAGTTTATCAACGAGTTAATGTTTTAATCGGCCGCCCTTACTGGATTACAGTCGATCGACAGCAGCAGTATCGAGGGAAACAAGCCAAAGTAGTTGTGGCGGAACTTACAGAACACTGTCAGGGAGAAATTGCACAATTACTTGATCGAGGGTGTTTGTAAAGAAGGAAGAAGGAAGAAGGAAGAAGGAAGAGGGAAGAAGGAAGAGGGAATAAATTTTCGATTTGGGCTTGCATTGTCCTTGTGTCGCCGTCCTCGGCTGATTCTTAGTCGCTTCCTGGTTTAAGATTCCAGATTCGTCTGATGTTTTAATTGATTGTTCTTGCTCTCTGATTATCCCCTATTTTTGACAGCAATCCCCGACTGATAGAGTTCATACAATTTAATTTCTGATTTTAATCATGCCAAATGCTAACAAGGTTCGTTTTCTAACCCCCAAACCGCCGAAAGGTGATCGCCCTTTATTTGTATTTTTACCGGGTATGGATGGTAGCGGTTTGCTGCTGCGGCCGCAAATTGCTAAATTAGCAAATCATTTTGACATTCGCTGCTTAACTTTACCTGCTGACGACATGGCTAGTTGGGAGGTACTTGTGACGGAAACAATTGCCTTAATTGCAGCAGAAAAGGAAGCCAATCAGCGGTCAGTTTATCTGTGCGGCGAGTCCTTTGGGGGCTGTTTGGCGATGAAAATTGTTTTAGAAGCGCCCCAATTGTGCGATCGACTAATTTTAGTCAATCCAGCTTCTTCCTTCCGACAGCAGCCTTGGGTGCAGTGGGGTTCGTACTTGACTCAGTGGCTGCCGGCGAACCTTTATCCGCTGTCGGTAATCGGTCTGTTGCCGATGTTAGCATCGTTGGGAAAGATTGCGCGCGACGATCGGCGCGCTTTGCTAGAGGCGATGCAAGCAGTACCGCAAAACACGTCTGTGTGGAGATTGGCGTTAGTGCGATCGTTTGATGTTGACGAAAATCAGTTGCGTGCGATCGAACAGCCGACGTTAGTAATTGCTAGTGGTGCCGATCGCCTGTTGCCTTCTTTAGCAGAAGCGAAGCTTTTAGTCAAGGTAATTCCGAATGCTGAAATGGTGATGCTGGCTAACAGCGGTCATGCTTGTTTGTTAGAAACAGATGTAGACCTTTATGCGATCGTGCAAGCTCACAATTTTTTGACTGAATCTGAAGAAAATCTGTCATTAGTCAGCAGTCATTAGTCATTGGTCATTGGTCATTGGTCAGTAGTCAGTAGTCAGTAGTCATTAGTCAGTAGCGACAAAATTACAGAGTGGGCTATCGGTAAAGTTTATATCTAAATATACCCCTCTTACAGTCATTAGCAAGTATCGGGAGACAAGCTACTAATGACTGATGACTAATGACTAATGACCAATGACTAATGACCAATGACTAATTAAGATTCAGCCATTTTTGAGCATTAAGCCGCTGGACGACACCAAAGACCATGAGGTCTAACGTAATCTTGCGTTCATCAATCAAAAAAGGCTCTAAAGTGCTGGTTTTTGTGTTATTTTCAGCGCAGGAAAACGCTCTTTGACTTTGAATATTTTCTTGAGGAAAATACAGGTTAAATTGGCGCTGACCTGCTTGAAATTTACCAATTACCTGCCAGCAATCTCCGGCGGAACTCATGCCAGCAACGGGGAGTTTTTGTTTGGCAAAATTCACCTCTAAATCCTTAACACCTTGTTTAGTTAAAGCAGTTTGCAAGGCGGGCAAATAATCTTGTTGAATAAATTCCGCAAAGGGCTTGTCTTCAACAGCAGGTGCTTTTTCCTTTTTAGCTTTAGCTGGGGGCTTGTCGCCGTCAGCTTTGGCTGCGGGCTTTTTAGCAGCAGCCGCAGGTTTGTCAGCGCTGGGTAAGTCGCCTGTCTGCGGTGCGTCGGAACTTGTCGGGGCGTTCTCGATCGCATCACTGGGAGTTTCGGAGTCGCCAGCGGTTGGATTTTTCGGTTCTTCTGACATTAACGCTTCCTGTTAAAAGTGATGAGTAGAGGAGTCAGTAGTCATTAGTTAGCAGACTCAAGCTCTCTCTTCGGGACGATCAGAGGCTCTGACTAATAACTAATGACTAATGACTAATGACTAATGACTATTCTAAATCTCAGCGACAGCTCGTTCAATCAAACGGCGGGCGAGAGTTTGAACGCCGGTGTGTTCGTAGTAGTTGGTAGAAATGTCGAGGAATGCGCCCACGTAGTCCACCTTGTCAGCAGAAATTTCGACAAAACTCTGTAAATGACCGAGTACGTTTTCGGGAGTCAAACCTCGATCGCTCACAAAAGAGCCCATCCAGCCAGAAACCGAGTTAAAGCTTTCGCCGATAAAGCCGAGTTGGCCAGCGGGATTACCACCAGGAATCATGCCGCTGATCGACTTAAACGCCGGATTTTCTTGCATATCGCTGGGGGAGAGCTTTTGAATCCAAGACTGAGTAGCCATGATAAAGTCTGGGCCCAGGGGAATCAAACCATCGAAACAAACCAAAGCAGCCATACGCATCAGGGATTCACCGCCGTAGTCGCCCAAAGCTCCGGCAAAATCGCCGATGCTATCGCCCGGAAGCCCATTGATTTGGCAAAAAGCCAGCAATTCGGTGACTAATTTCAAAGAAAGGTCGATCGTCTGAGCTTTTTCTGGCTTCGGGGTGAGATTGCCGAGGAAGCCCAAAAACGGGACATTTTGGGAGACTTTGTTGGCCATAGCAGCCGCGCCTAGGGCACCGGAGGCACTGTCGATGGTTTGGTAGAGCCAGAGAGCGCGTTGGTAGCCTTCCGATTTATCGTTGTAGAGGGTGATCGCCCGATCGCCAATTTGCTGGATCAGATCTTCGTCTGTTTCGCCAGTAACGGTGCGAATCGTATTTTCAAAACCAACTAAATTGTTCCACTCGCCGGGAACCACAAAGTCAAGGGCTCGGAGGGCTTTGACAGTCATGTTGTCTTTAGGTAGTTGATCGACTAATTCAAAGACTGTTTTGCTCACAAAAAACTCCTTGTTGAACAGAAATCAAAGGTATTACTTTTGGCAGATGACAAAAACTTCACAGTCTCATTGTGGGAGACGCAAGTTGTGATAGCGCCAGACTGTAGTCGAGCGCGGAGTTTGACTAGAGACATTGCTATTTAACACTAGCAAGGCCGCCCAGGTTAAATTTTGACAGCCAAGCTTCGCGATCGCTAGCGGTAAAAGAGGGATCGCGGGATTGAACTTTCACCTGATAGCGATTTGCCACTAACACAGCAGTGATATTAGCACCCTGATTGACGGCAGGATAGCCGCCAATTTTCTTGGTACTTTGCTGGAATTTTGTCCCTGCTGAGGGGTTGCCGGCGATGTCGTTAATCGAGAGCATGGCGACATTTTTACCGCCTTTGTTCAACTTAGCTTCAGCAAAACCTGATTTTTCTTGAGCAAAGACGCGATTGAATCCGCCGCCGGATGACGGGAAGTATTTATTTAACTTGCTACCATCTACAGCCTTCTTGGGCAGGTTGGGATTTTGAGCAGTTGATTTATCAGCAGTTGTCTGCTTGGCTTTACCAGGTGTTTGGGTGCTTTCCTGCTGAGCTTTGTCCCAGCGGGATGGGGCTTGGGTTTGACCGCAGGCGGTTACTAACAGGAGTACCGACATCAGAAATGGAGCTAAGATTTTGCGCGCGGATGGAAATGGCATCGTTGTCTCCTTATCAGATACTTTCCGATTACAATTGTGACTCACGACTTCGCAATTTGTCTTGTGCGATCGGGTGATTTGTGCCTGCGGGATAAAAATATTTGTAAAAAAATCCTCTGCCCGCAAGGCAGAGGATTTTTGGCAATGGCGAATTCAGATGGAAGAAGACAGAAGGATTGCTCCAGACAGTCGAGTCTGGGGGTTGGGGTAAAGAAAGCAAATTTCCTAATTACCAGCAATCTCAAAACAATTTTTTCTGATTTTCCCTAGATTTAGGAGAGAAGTTTCAGAGCAGTTGTCTGTCTTCCAACTTCGGTGTTGCTCAGCAGGTAAAGCTCAGGCGTCGCTTTCAATGTGGATAAACAACAAACCCATTACCACAACTGGCATCAGCCAGCAAACGACCGGAATCAAAATCCAAGGCAAGAAAGAAGCAGCGTAGGTACCTGTCATGTCAAATTCTCCAAACTAAAGTTAGCGTGTTCCAACAGGGATATCGAGGAGTGGAGTCTAATTGTTGACTAAACCCCGGAAAATGGCATCAACGCCATTAAAGTTTTCGAGCAAGAAGTAGGCAGCAAAGACGCCGCTCATGCCGCCAATGAAGAAACCAGCGGTCAATTGGCTCCATCCTTCAGCATTTCTGAGGGAATCGGGAGTCATGGGATTAGCACTGGGGTAGCTGATGTTGTCTTGCTGGAAAGAGACCAAACCGTAGGCAGACATACCTAGTGTGCCGAGCAGAACTATCACGAGGGCTGTAATTAGTCCCCCGAGATTAGCTGCTTCTGGATAATCCCGCAGGGGTCCGAAGACGATTTCGGGGCCGACGAGGAAATAACCGTGTGCCAAACCGATTTCTAGACCTCGAACTAGGGGCGAGAGTCCTTTGCGGTAGATTGGCAAGTTCCCGATAAATGCTTTTGTGAAATCAGAAGCACTGATGGGAGTTGCTAGATGACCCGTGAAGGGGTCGCCGTTAAAGGGTTTAATAAGTTCTGCATCTCTGGGATCGGCCATATTCTCTTTTTCCTCGCTGTGCGTAAATTTTGAGGCGTTCAAGTCATATTTTACGCAGGGACGGGTTTCCTATTTGCATAATTGGCAGCTAGCTTTAGAAAAGTTCACTATTCTTTAGTTTTCGGAAGAATTTTTCTTTTGTCTCTTATACCAGAAAGCGAGTCGATCGGGCGGCACTCCGAAAAAATAAGCAATAATTACTATTTGATTGATGACGGTGGTTTGGATGACCCCAAGCTGCTGCCAGCGGCGGGCGGATGTGAACAGGGGCTGTGGCACTATTTCGATGCGACCTTGTTTTTTCAATCGGCGCACGAATTCAAAGTCTTCCATCAGGGGTAAGTCGGGAAAACCGCCGATTTTGTCAAAGGTAGCTGCGGTGAGGAAAATGGCTTGGTCGCCGTAGGGCATTTGCAGAAAGCGCGATCGCCAGTTTACCCCTATTTCTACCAGCCGCAGACAGTGCTGAGGGGCATCAATCTTGAGTGAGTAAGCCCCCCCTACTGTTTCCGGTTTTGCTAGTGCGAGGCGTGCGCCAGAGTCGTACCCACAAGGCAAAAGAGTGTCGGCGTGGAGGAACAGCAGAATATCACCAGTAGCGGAGGCGGCACCTGCATTCATTTGAGCAGCACGACCTCGCGCGGTGGAGATAACTCGCACGCCTAAAGATTGCGCTATATCTGCGGTGCGATCGCTGCTACCGCCGTCAGCGACAATGATTTCAACATTTTTGGCATTTTGGGCGGTGCAGATGACAGAGGCGATCGTCGGTGCTTCGTTTAAGGCTGGAATGATAATGGAAATTTTGAGATTGAGATTTTCGGGCGACATAGAGAATTGATCACCACTTGAAAGAGAAATGGCGGGTTTTGTACAAAGCTTATCTGTTATTTGCTAATTTTTTACGCTTAACCCGCCCTCACATTCAGCATTAACGTGCCAGGGTAGACTTTGTACAAAGCTGATCGTTCAGTTGACAGTTGACAGTTGACAGTTGACAGCACTTTACGTGGAAGGAAGAGGATTGAAGCAATGAAGAGTCTGATTTTAATTTCTCCCGATCAGGGTTCAGGCTTTAAACCAATTCTTTCTGGTAATTTTTTGCTAATTATTTGCTTTTTCTCGCGCCTGCGACTATTGTCGCAAGCGCTGTCTAACCAGTGCATTTGGTTAGACAAATACACTTACTATATTATGACCTTGTGGTTACACAATCAAGTATTTTTAATCAATCAACTATGAGAATTTCTGATTTATTAAATCCATTAAATATAGTTTAGTTATTTCAAGATATTCATATCTAAACCGAGTAAATCCTCTGGTAGATCGATATCTGCAAGAGTGGGAAGATTAGCAATATTGAGATCGAGATTTTGGGCGATCGCCCGCGTAGCAGCAAATACCTCACTGGTTCCCCAGTTAATGCCCCTGAACAATTCCGGTATGGATCGCCGCAGCCCGATCAGATAATAACCGCCGTCTTTTGCTGGGCCCAAAACTAAATCGTGCTGGCTAAGTTTGTCAAAAGCTTGTGCGATGATTTCTGCTTTCAACGCAGGACAATCAGTGCCGATAATTACAGCTTTGTCAACCCCTGAATTAAAAGACTTTTGAAACGCGGCTGTCATTCTTGCACCCAAATCGCCGTCTATTTGATTTTGATAAATAATATCGCTTCCCAACCAGTCTTGCATCTGTTGTTGGCTGCCGCCTGTGTGGTGAATTTCAACGGATAGTCGGCGGGAGTTTTGGAGAGAGATGCTACGGGCGATCGCCTTTTGGGCCATCAAGCGGTGCAGGTTGGCAGCGCCTGTTTCTCCCAGCACGGGAATTAGTCGAGTTTTGGTTTTTCCCGGTTCGGGATAGCGGGTGAAAACCATCAGTTTTTCTGGAATCATACCATTTGACAATTGGGAATTGGGAATTGGGAATTGGGAATTGGGAATTGGGAATTGGGAATTGGGAATGACTTATCAGTTAAGGGTTTGGTTCTTGCCTAAAGTTGCATTTCCTTGTGAAACTGGAATCATTTATCGCTCCTAATTTTTCAAGGAATGAACCGCTTTCGTTGCAGAGGAATAGAAAATGAAAAATGGACAAATGATGCACGGATTGCTGATGAATATTGGTGTGTTGGGCGCGGTTTAAGATTTGTTTGTTGGTGACTTAAGTTAATCGTCGCGCCCAATACACCCTACAATAGATTAACTAAAAATTACTTATTGACGGTTAGCTCATTTCTAGCATTCGTTGGATGGGTTGCAACGCCGCTAGTTGCAGCTCTTGGGACATGGTAATTTCGGGGGTTTTATTTTTCATAGCTAGATACAATTTTTCCAAGGTATTTAATCTCATGTGCGGGCATTCGTTGCAAGCACAACTATTATTGTTGGGAGGAGCGGGAATAAAGCGTTTGTGCGGTGTTTGCTTTTGCATTTGGTGAATGATTCCCGGTTCAGTCGCCACAATAAAAGCTTGGCTGGAACTGGATTGAGAATATTTGAGCAAAGCTGTGGTGGAACCGATATAATTCGCGTGGCGAAGTACGGGAGGTTCGCATTCTGGGTGGGCGATGATTTCGGCTTCGGGATTTTCGATTTTGAGTTGAACTATCTTTTTTTCTGAGAAGTTTTCGTGGACGATGCAGGCTCCTTGCCAAAGTTCCATGTGTCTACCGCTTTGTTCCATGACGTAGCGGCCGAGATTGCGATCGGGCCCAAAGATTATTGGCTGATTTTCGGGAATTTGGTTGACTATTTTGACGGCGTTGGAGCTAGTGCAAATTATGTCGCTCATTGCCTTAATTTGGGCGGTACAGTTAATGTAGGAAATAACTAAGTGTTTTGGTCGATCGGCTTTGAATGCTGCAAAGGCTTCGGGCGGGCAACTGTCGGCGAGGGAACAACCTGCATTTAAGTCTGGCAATAATACTAATTTGTCTGGATTGAGGATTTTGGCGGTTTCTGCCATGAAATGAACTCCGGCAAAAACTATGACATCGGCGCTGGTGTTGGCGGCTTTGCGGGCAAGTTCGAGGGAGTCGCCAATGAAGTCTGCGATGTCTTGAATGTCGGAGTCTTGGTAATAGTGGGCGAGAATGACGGCGTTTAACTCTTGTTTGAGGGCGTTAATTGCTGCAAACAAGTCGTCGGGCAGTCTGGTTTGAGTAAAATTCGGAGCTGGTGCGGTGGTAAACACAGTTAGAATATTCCGGGGAAGGTGGCGGCTAGACTCAAGTGTATTTGAATTATAGTTGAATTCACCAAAAATGGTGGTAAGCGGGTGGTTGGGTTGAATTAATCTAAAATCTAAAATCTAAAATCTAAAAATGGCTGGGGGAGAGTGCAAAAATTGGTCGCTGTTTCTTATGCTGATAATAAGAAGGGGCTAGGGATCGATCGCACATGACAAATCAAATGAATCAGACTAAATCTATCAAAATTGCCGTGGTGGGGGACGTTCACGATCACTGGGAACCAGAAGACGGCGAGGCCCTGAAGCATCTGGGCGTTGATTTGGTGCTGTTTGTGGGGGATTTTGGCAATGAGTCGGTGGAGGTGGTGCGGGCGATCGCATCTTTGGACATTCCGAAAGCCGCAGTGTTTGGGAACCATGATGCTTGGTACACGGCGACGGATTGGGGCCGCAGTCAGTGCCCTTACGATCGCACTCTTGAGAATCGAGTCAAACAGCAGTTAGATTTAATGGGGGAAGCCCACGTCGGTTACGGGAAGCGAGATTTTCCAGAATTGGGCGTAACTGTGGTGGGAAGCCGCCCGTTTACTTGGGGGGGATCGGAGTGGAAGTACGGGGATTTTTACTCGGAGTGGTTTGGGGTAGAAAGTTTTGAGGAGTCTGCCAGACGCATTGCAGGGGCTGCGGCGGATGCTGACTGCGAAAATGTGATTTTTTTGGGTCATACGGGCCCGAAGGGGCTGGGAGAGGCTCCTGAAGACCCCTGCGGGCGAGATTGGAAGCCGTTAGGGGGGGATTGGGGCGACCCGGATTTTGCGGAGGCGATCGATCGAACTCGGAGTTCGGGAAAGCACATACCTCTGGTAACTTTTGGTCATATGCACCACCAACTGCGACACATCAAAAAAGAGTGGCGGAAGTCACTGGTGAGTGCTGAGGGTACGGTGTATTTGAATGCGGCCAGCGTACCGCGAATTGTGGAGAGAGAGTGCTCGAAACTGCGCAATTTCTCGATCGTCCTGCTAGAAAATGGAGCAGTGTCGGAAGTATCTCTGGTGTGGGTAGGGGAAGATTTCGCGGTGGAAAGAGAACAAATTCTTTATCGGCCGACTGGATCTGCAACTACTTGTAGTTAGGGGCAAGTCCTGGTATGATAAAATTTATGCGCCGGGAGAGGTGGCAGAGTGGTCGAATGCGCCTGACTTGAAATCAGGTGAACCGCAAGGTTCCGTGGGTTCAAATCCCACCCTCTCCGTTTTTGAGAACTAGCAAAAAAATTGGCAAAAAAAAACACCCCCGCAGGGGTGATGTTGCTTACCGGGTAATTTTTCTAGCTAAGTCGCTCAAACTCAAACTGTTTCCTCATCAGCCGGGTCGCCGTAGGGGTCTTCGCTGGCCGGACGCACGTTGCCGAACTGTCCGGCATCCGCTACGTTGTCGGCCGGGTCGCCATAGGGGTCTTCGCTGGCCGGACGCACGTTGCCGAACTGTCCGGCACCCGCTACGTTGTCGGCCGGGTCGCCATAGGGGTCTTCGCTGGCCGGACGCACGTTGCCGAACTGTCCGGGATTTTGGCGATCGTCATAATTGGCATCAGGATCGACTTGCTCGTTGTCTGGCCCGACGATCGCATCTTTTAACTTCCGCAAAAATCCATCTACCATGATCAAGTTCCTCTTTATTTATGTGTTGAAAAACTGCTGTTGTAGATTGGGAATTCCAGATTTTATGGAAAATCTCAAATCGGCAATCTAAAATTGTTTGATTACTGTGCCGGAACAGGACTTGTAGCTTCCGGCAAGCTTTTGAGGTCTCGGCCAGTAGTTTGGTTGTTGTACCCCTGGAAATCGCGGTAACGCGCAGCCTCGGACTCAGGAACTTTAATTCCTTCAGGCGGGGGCGTTACCCAGTGAGCGCGATTCTGGGCATCGCGGTAGTAAACGCGACCGTTTTTGGAAAGGTAATATTTTCCCTGCGGCCCCTGTTCTTGCTTGTTTTGGTGCTGGCGGTAGAGGTAGTAAAGGGCGGCTGCTCCTACTAAAGTAATCCCTACTTTTTGAGCATTGTTCAAGCCTTTTTTTGCTTCGGGCGTAGGACTAGGGCCGCGATTAGTTTGCACTGAGCCAGCGCGAGTGTCGTCAACAGGAGGCGGGGGAGTGGAACTTTGCTGGCTAGAACCGCAAGCACTCAAAAACGGA
Source organism: Microcoleus sp. A6-C6 (assembly GCF_036705955.1). NCBI lineage: Bacteria > Bacillati > Cyanobacteriota > Cyanophyceae > Oscillatoriales > Microcoleaceae > Microcoleus > Microcoleus sp. A6-C6. The sequence goes on from NZ_JAUBVR010000053.1 coordinate 25,289, forward strand.
AAGGTCAGCAGCGTTGTCAGCAGCAGAGCCATGAAGCGCGATCTTTTGGGTTCGAGTTTGATTGTGTTCATTGCGGCTCCGAATGGTCGGGATTACAGGTGGGTGTGTTCTGGCGAGGTTGAGGAACCTGAGCTGCTGCCAACCGTTTTGTAAGTAAATGAATTTCTCAAAGCAATTTTGACAAAAGTAGTTGCTGAGAACTTATAACAGCGCAGGTACGGTATTGCATTTCTCTTTAATCATCCTCAAATTTTTCTAAGATTTACTCATGCCAGGGATATAAATAAAGTTTCTGTTATTTCAGTCCGCAGGTATATGTAAATGCGCGCTCTCTGGTAAAAATAAATTCCGTTTGTGGGTAGACGGCTGAAAGCGAAGTGAAGCAGGCGGACGGGGCGAGTCCGAAACCGAAAGCAGCACTGGCGAGGGAGAGAAGGCGGGATTTAATTACCAGAAAGAATTGGTTTAAAGCCGGAACCCTTTGAGGGATAAATTAAAAGAAGACTATTCATTGCTTCAATCCTCTTCCTTCCAGGTAGAGGTAGCTGTCCCAGGTCAACCCTTCGGCTTGCTTCGGCTCCCTTCGACTACGCTCAGGGCAAGACGCTCAGCACAAGTCGCGAGCGGGCGAGCTGTCAACTGTCAACTGTCAACTGTCAACTGAAGCTTCCCTGCTTGTCTCAGATGCAGGCAATTTTTTTGTGGAAATTCTGGAGATGTCGATCGCACTCCTGTATTAATAATTAACCGCAAGAGAAAGCCGCCGGAGCTTTTCGGATATTTATGAAATTAAAAAATTTAGTTACTGTTGGATTGTCGATCGCCCTTTTATTAGCTGCCACCAAATATATACCAGATTTAAACCAGCAAAACCAAGTCAAGCAATTGCTAGAGACAAAACAGTGTCCCGAATGCAATCTCAGCAATGTCAACTTGAAGGGAATGGACTTACAAGGATTTAACTTGCAAGGAGCCAACCTCGAAGGTGCCAACTTATCAGAAGCAAAATTGGCCAATGCCAACCTCAAAAATGCCAACTTGAACAAAGCCAACCTGACTGGTTCTGATTTAGGCTGTAGTGGCATAAGTTTCAATCTTGATACCAATGGTCAAGCAGCAAATATGGATTTCAAGGTAAGTGCCGTTCCCGAAAAAAATAACCCAGAAAATGCAGTAGTTGGTTTCAACATAAAATCAACAGATCGAGGAGCCACAATGCGTTTCAACCTGCCGGGATGCGCCGAATTTGAGAATGCTAAAATGCAGGAAACTAAAATGCCCGATGGCAACATTCACCCTTAATTTGTTAACTTTTTCTCTTTCTTTTCTCTTTCTCTGTGTCCTCTGTGGTCTCTGCGGTTCATTCAAAAAAAAACCGCAGCCTGAATAACAGGCGGCGGTTTTTTTAAGCAACTAATTGCCAGCTAAAATTAGTGAGCAGAACCGTTACCGTGATACTTGTCGCTGTCGTAGAATCCGTTTTTTGTGCCGAAGAACAGACAGCAAACGGTGAAAACTGCCGTCAAGACTGCTAAAACTAACTTAACGTCCATAATTTACTGTCTCCTATTGAGTGCAAATACTCAGATTGTAGAATCTTTTTGGCTGGCGCGGCCATCTACCACCGTAGCGCCTGATTTGCTGGGCTGTACTCTGGTGCGGCAGTTTCCCGACGGCGAGACGATTCGGGGAATGATTGTTGAAACCGAAGCTTACGGGCCGGGAGATCCCGCTTGTCACGCTTACCAGCGGCGCACTCCTCGCAATCAGGCGATGTTCGGGCCTGCCGGTATGAGCTACGTTTACTTAATCTACGGGATGTATCACTGTTTTAACGTGGTGACGGATGCAGAGGGGGTTGCTAGCGGTGTGCTGATTCGAGCTTTGCAGCTAGATGCGTTTCCCAAAGCGTTCGCTGGAATTCCTCAGAAGAAGCAGTTGCGCCTCGCTGCGGGGCCTGGGAAGCTGTGTAAGGTACTGGAGATCGATCGAACTTTCAGCGGTTTACCCTTGGATGGAGGCCAACCGCTGCGGTTGGAACACCGGAGCGAGGACTTTCGTGCCGCTGTCGAGGAAGGTACAATAAATCTGGTGCAAACTACGCGGATCGGGATTACTAAAGGGATTGATTTGCCTTGGCGGTGGTATTTGGGGAACTGTACGGCCGTGTCACAACTCTAGTAATCTCAAAGGTGTCAGTGTAAATTTGGTAGTTTAAACTTAGTGAAATTATGGCTTACTCTTCTGAAAACCCGATCGTACAACTCAAAAAATGCCTGACACTCGCTCAGGATGTTGGGAGTCACGCCGAAGCTCACCGAGCTTTCGAGCAATTGTGCGGGATTATAGATGCTGAAAATCCGATGGCGGCGCAACTTTTAGAGATGTTGTGGGAAGACGCAATTCTGGCGAGGCGTTCAGCTTTATTTTGGCAGCAAATGAGCGAGGTTGAGAAAGATATGGCTAATAGAATGATGGAAAATATGACGCAGATGAGACAAAATTATTTGCGATTGATGCAGGAAATGTAGGATTTGGGTAATTGGTAATTGGTAATTGCCGGACTTTGCCAACAGGTGTAAGGTGCGTCAGCCCAGAGATTTGACACCGATCAAATAGTTGGTTTCTGACGCACCCTACCATAAATTTTGTTACTGCATTAAAGCAGCGCCGCGGTTGTAAAGTTCGCGGGCGTAATCAGTCCAAGTTCCCTGTCCCCAATACCGGAAACAGCTTGTTTGTAACAGCAAGTTGTAAAGCAAAGCTTGCTGGTATTCAAACTGCTTGGTAACAGTAGCATCTTGCTGCACCAGCGGATCATATTTTTTGTGAAATGCTGCGCTGAGTTGATTCATCGGTTCTAAGACATTTTCGTAGCCTTTCACCCAACTCAAATCGTTAGTCCAAGAGGCACCATCCATGTGAAAATTGTGGTCTGTTTGCTTGATTTGGGCGATCGCACTTTCGACTTTTTCCGGTGTTGCAGTATCTGGATCGACTAGCTGCCAAATTTTGTGCTGGTTGATTCCTTGACAAACAGGATAATCATCAGGATTAACACCAGCAGCTTCAATTATCTCCAAATATTCAGTCCCATTTAAACCAACAACACCCGATTTTCCGCCGCCATTTTCCCGGTTTTCGTGCCAAGCTTTGACAAAAGCGCTGGGAAATTCATTCATCATCACGCCGCCATTTTCGCCGTCAGCAATTTGAGTCACCAAAGAAGGAACTGTGACATTGCCAATTTGCTGTTTATTACGTCCTTTTGCTTCGTAGTAAGGCTGCATTTGACCAACCAATTTTGTATCAGAACCTTGGGTTTTAATCAAAGCCGTAATGCTAATTGTTTCGCCGCGAGAATTGCGCGCCATCAAACGGTTGGGAATATATTTTTGGTCTTGCGACAATCCCGAACCGTCGGGATTTTCTACAGAATGTTCCTGCACCATCAGCCAGCGATAGCCGCATTCTTTCAAAGCTTTGATGTATTCGTAAAGTGTGTCTGGGTGATTGGGAAAGTGCATTTCTGGGGGCGAAAAACCTTTAACCCGCTTCAAAGCATCCAAGCCAAAAATTGCCGCAAAATGATGTTGCCATGCTTGAATTTGAAGTTTGATGTCGGGAATGGGAGTTGAGGGAATGACGGCATGACTCCACATTGTCCCCAGCCATTCTACATAAGGTTGGTATTCAGGTTCGCAGGTAATCCGCTTGAGATTGTTGAGGACATCATCGCGTCCCATTTGACGCAATCCCCACAATAAATTGCCCGAATAATCGAGCATAATTCGCGGGTTGCAGCCTTCGGCAATCAGTTGGGGAATGAATTCTCCCATGCGGGAATAGCACCAAGCAAATACTCCGGCGTTGTGGTTGTCTCCTTGGTTGGGATTTTCAAACATATTCTGCAAATTGCAGATAAGTTCGCCGTTTGCACCTGCTGGAATTGTGGGTTGGTGCATATGCAGGGCGCAGGCAAATCCGGCTTGAATGTTTTCCAGGCGCAGATTTGTTGTAGGTAAAAAGACTGGTTCGTTGCTGTTGGCTGCGGCACTGATTTCTGCTTCGGAACCGCAAATGTTGGGCAATCCTGAGTTGATTTCTTCTAAAACTGGTGGGTTTGGGGATGGTGCGATCGCAGACATAAGTTTTTCTCGCATAATTGTGGAGCGGCATTGTCTGCTATTCCTAAGATAGCTAGATAATTTAACATTAGCAGAGTCGCCGTACAAAAGGTCGGAAGCAATGCTATTTCATTTGTGAATTAGATTGATTTTTTAGCTAACTGCTTGCATGGCGCAGAGGAAGTGAAGACAGATAAAGAGAGTAGTTGTAGAAGGTTACAGGGAATTGTGCGATCGATATTTGCAACAAGATGATACAGCGAGTTGCCTCTTTCCTCAGCAGCAGAAGGCGCTGTGCGCGTTTCTACCTGTATTTGAAGCAGCAGGGACACGAGAGTGCCGTGTCCGTACCTATATTTTAAGCAACAGCCCGATCGCCCGAATCGACCTCAACTTGCGATCATCGGCGCGTATTTTTCCTGTATTCCCAATGGCCGGCTTGCTTATCTGCCGAGAAATCATATACTTTGTCAAGTTAAGAAAATATTTTTGGATTCATCTAGGAGTAAGCAAAAAAAATGTACATCGTACAAATTGCCTCAGAATGCGCCCCCGTCATCAAAGCAGGGGGTTTGGGGGACGTAGTTTACGGTTTGAGTCGGGAGTTGCAGAATTCCGGCCATGCTGTCGAGATTATTCTGCCCAAATACGACTGCATGAGGTATGACCACATTTGGGGGCTTCACGATGCCTATCGAGATCTGGCGGTGCCCTGGTACGGTGGCGAAATCTTATGTGATGTCTACTGCGGCTGGGTGCACGAGGTTTTGTGTTTTTTCATCGAACCTCGATCGCAAGATAACTTTTTTAACCGCGGCTGTTATTACGGTTGCAATGATGACAATATGCGGTTTGCATTTTTTAGCAAAGCTGCTTTGGAATTTTTGCTCAGAAGCAACAAGCGCCCGGATGTGATTCACTGTCACGATTGGCAAACTGGTTTGGTTCCAGTCATGCTGTTTGAAATTTATAAATACAATTGGATGGAAAATCAGCGAGTCTGCTATACCATTCACAATTTCAAACATCAAGGTATGGGCGGTAGCGACGTTTTGCAAGCAACGGGTTTGAATCGAGATGATTATTATTTTCAGTACGATCGCCTGCAAGACAATTTTAACCCTTTTGCCATCAATTTTATGAAAGGTGGCATTGTGTACTCGAACTTTGTGACGACGGTTTCGCCGCACCACGCTTGGGAAGCTCACGTCGGCGAGTTCGGCTACGGTTTGGGCCACACTTTGCATATATATCAAGACAAGTTTCGCGGGGTGCTCAACGGCATCGATTATGATGTATGGAATCCTGAGAGCGATCGCTATATTCCGCAGCACTACACTGACAAGGATCTGGCAGGAAAAGCCAAAACTAAACAAGCTTTGCGCGATCGGCTTTTATTGCGCGATGCTGACAAGCCTATGATTACCTTTATCGGTCGTTTGGACGATCAAAAAGGCGTTCACCTCCTCCACCACGCCATTTATTATTCTCTGAGTAAAGGCGCGCAATTCGTGCTTTTGGGTTCGGCGACGGAAGCGGGAATTAACGATCATTTCCAGCACGAAAAACAGTTTTTAAATGATAATCCAGACTGCCATTTAGAACTAGGTTTTAATGAGGAACTGTCGCACTTAATTTACGCGGGTGCGGATATGATCGTGGTGCCGAGCAATTACGAACCCTGCGGGCTGACTCAGATGATCGGGTTGAGGTACGGTACAGTGCCTGTGGTGCGGGGAGTGGGCGGTTTGGTGAATACGGTGTTCGATCGCGATTACGGCACCAGCCACCCCCCCGAAGAGCGCAACGGTTACGTATTTTACCAAAGTGACTACTACGCTTTAGAGTCGGTGCTCGATCGGGCGATCGGATTGTGGTATGACTACCATGATGAATTTGAAAAACTCATGATTCAAGGTATGAATTGCGATAATTCGTGGAAATATCCAGCTAAAGACTATGTGGAAATTTACGAGCTAATTAGACATAAATAAGGCGGAATTAGTCAGTAGTCATTTGTCATTAGTCATTGGTCATTGGTCATTATTCATTGGTCATTAGTCATTGGTCAACGGGTTGTTTCAAAAACAGCCTCTCTACCTTTAGAAATAGATAAACCCGCCCAGCTATAGCCAGAGATAATGTTTTGAGTAAAAATATGGGGGTGGAAAGTACGATGCAGATTGTAGGGTTTTCTTGCCTGTCGTTGCGAAGTGCGATCGCAGAAGATAGGAGTATAGAAATTAAACGGCTGGTGTTCGCCCGCCCTACACAAAATGAACTCACAACTAGAACAACAAGTAACAATCCTGCAAGACGAAACAGCAGCGGCCGGAAATTCAGACAACCCAACAGTTGAAACACCTTTATTTGCCTCAGAGTTCGTAACAGAGGAAAAAGTTAGAGTCGAAGAATTTAAGATTAGCGCCGACAGTTTAATTGGTAAAGTCAAAGAACTAATTCAGCAAGGAAAACTGCGCCGCCTCGTCATCAAAAACTCAGAAGGGCGGACTTTGGCAGACATTCCGCTGATGGCGGGATTGGTAGGCGGCGTTGCAGGGAGTGTAATCTTTCCAATAGCTGCTGCACTTGGGGCAGTTGGGGCAGTTGTGGCTCATTTGACTGTAGCTATCGAGCGGAAAGAGTAGTAATTAGTCCGCAGTGATTAAGTCATTCAATAATCTAATTTGTAATTGCGCGACGAGAGAGCAATCCCAGAGTTGGGGATTGCTCTTTCGTCGCGTAATGGCATTACTCTGGTTACTACGATCTGCGAAAGTAACGCATATCTTGAGGCTCTGCTTCGCTGTTTCGAGTCTCATTTTACCGGAGGCAGAGGCTAGGAAGCAGAATACTTCACCCTAATTTTTAGGGTGAAGTATTCTGCTAGTTTCAGTTTTTTCCCATATCACTTTGCTAAAATAAAATGGGGCTACTGAAAAGTTTTACCCCATATAGTTGTCTTTATTTGAAAAAAAGTTATGCCAGAACGGATAACTCGTATCGATATAATACGGGAAGAGCTAGGAGTGTCAGCCTACAAAAATATTGCTGTTGCCGACTTTCAGATTGGGAATGATAGTGACGAATTGATAGCCGTCAGCGGTCGATCGACTCGTCCCGGCACAGTTGGTTTACCAGACGAGCCATTATTTAAGACTTTTGAAGTCCCACCCGGACATTCACGAGGCTATGACAGCGAATACAAACTTCTTGAGGAAGTGGCATTGAGATATGTTCAAACACCAGAGATTCAAGGTAACGTAAATCTATGGACGGAAAGAGAACCCTGCGATTCCTGTTGTTACGCGATCGAGCAATTTCGTAGGCTGTTTCCCAATATCAGACTGACGGTAAACCATACAATGTAAACTCAGCAAAATCTACGCACAGCCAGATTTTTAAAGTGGGGATATCTCAAGGTTGGCGTTGCTGAATAGGGTTCGGAAATCTGTAAGAGCAATCCTCCCAAGAATTGCTCCCATCGCCAACACACTCCGGGGCACCCCGGAGGTATTACTTAAAGGATGTAGTAGCTATGTACTTAGATCGAGTTAAAAAACAACTGATAGAACTAAAACTCATAAGGCAAGATGAACTTGTAGGCTGTACCCCCGATGAGGTAATGGCTATCCAGCAACAGTTGGGGATTTCTCTGCCCCTCGCCTATCAAGAATTTCTGTTATCTATGGGGCGTAGTGCTGGTAAATTTTTGCGGGGTTCGGACTGTTTCTTGAATCATTTACCTCAACTTCAGGAGTGGGCTGTTGAGTTGTTAAATGAAAATAACTTTCCTGAATTCTTAGCAGATGATGCCTTTATTTTCTTGATGCACCAGGGCTATCAATTCAGCTTTTTTAGATTATCAGAAGGCGCAGATCCCCCGATTTACTCTTACTGCGAAGGGACTAACCAAATTGATTTCATTAAAAGCCATGAAAGTTTTAGTGATTTTTTGGTGACAGAGGTCAAAATTCATGCGAAGTATTTGATGCCTGTGGCTAGCAAGTAATGACTTCACATACAACAGAATCTCACCTTACTGAAGTCAGAGCCTCTTGGTATTCATTCCCAGGCCTAGCCTGGGAATGAGAGGAAGAGGAAATGATTTAATTCGATGCTTTCGCCGCAGGCTGGTCTAAATAATTGTAGACAATCCGCGAAATTCGACGCACAAAATCTCTGACAATTGGGTCATTGTAAGGACGTTTCACAAAAATTGCTGCTAAATAACGCTTGCCATTCGGCATATCAATAATCCCCGCATCGCCCACCACAAAACCGATATCTCCAGTTTTGTCGGCAATTACTGCTCCCGCGCCTAAACCCGAAGGTAGCAGCGTTCTAGTTGTGGTGCGCCGCAGTAATTCTAAAGCTTGTTCTCGACTAGATTCAGAGACTAATTTATCGCGAGATAGCATGGATAACAATTTTATCATGTCTATAGAACTTGTGGTATTTGTTCCTTGAAAATCGCCGAGCCAATTGCGAATTCTGGTGTCAGTTAATCCCCAAGTGCGAAAACGCTCGTTGACTTTAGCAATTCCGCCCAAACGTTCAATAATCATGTTGGTGGCTGTATTGTCGCTGATGGTAATCATTTTATCTACGGTTTCTCTGATGCTAAACCGAGTGCCATCTGGTTCGTCTTGCATAGTTCCAGAGCCGCTGGCTACTAAGTCTGACTTCATAACTAATGTTTCGTTGAGGCTAATTTTGCCTGCGTCTACATCTTGATAAAATGCAATTAGGATTGGTAATTTGATTGTACTCGCTGCTGGAAATACTCGATCGCCTTTTATGTCCAAATAGTCTCCGGTGTCTAAATCCAGAAAGAACATTCCGGCGCTGAGGGATTTGTATTGTGCGATCGCACTTTCGACTTGCGGCTTGATCGCGCTCATTTCCGAACCCGCCCGCATCGCCAAATCAGCGGCATAGTTTCTTGGACTTGCTGAAGCAACAGTTAGGGGAACTTGACCAGATTTTTGTTCTACTTGGGTAATAGCTGCTGGTGGAAAAGACTCGTTTGCTGCTATTTGTTCGGGATTCGGTAACTGAAACGACCAGCGAGTGGCAGATTCTCTAATTACTCGGACTTTTTGCGGGTCTAATTTATAACCGGGAGTTAATTCTATTACTAATCTGGTAGTTTCGCTATCAAATTGCCCGACTCTAATTTCTTGAATAGCTGAGTTGTAGCTTTGAGGACTTTCGGGATATTCTAAGACTATTCCGGGCAAGTCAATTACTAAGCGGGTGGGATTGGCGATTAGTTTAACTTGCGGCTGGACTCCTGAATCTGTGGTTAAGTTGAGTTGATTTTGGCTGGCGTCGAAGTGCCAGGATGTTAGTGTATCAGCTTTTGCAGGTAGGGCGATCGACAAAACACTAATTAAAGTCGGCAACAGCCATCGCAGTTTTGGAGTCATATGTGAGGAGTAAGAGTTTAACGGCTGCGACAAAGTGGCTGAAACAACGTTTTCAACCGCTTTCGAGGCGAACCACCTAGCATCATACAGTTAACTCTTGCCCGCACCCGTAATTTTTATTATTTTCTTTGAGAATATTCGGTTTCCGGGAATTATATCGCATCCGGTTATATTAAACCTTTTTATTCTAGTCTCGCGTAGATCGGAAAGTTCATTCAGTCGGGAATTATCTTCGCAGAATTATTGTTTCCTCGGCGCGAATTGTATTTGTTTTAGATAGCAAATTCTAATTGTCTGATCGCCAGATTTCTCGCATCTTCGATAGAGTCGATCGCACTTTTGGCAAAAACTTGGCTTTTGGCGACAAATCGGCGATCGCTGAAATGGTCGTAAGCTTCCCAATTACCGCTAACTTCGCGATCGTGCCACAGAAACCAGCCGCGGTAGATTTCCCCGCTATCAATATCATCGCACAGAACCAGCCAATCATCACCCGTGAGAGCGTTGCCATCTAGGGCTACCAATTCAACCCAAGCAAGGGCTGTGCAGGCATCGATCGCATCAGCATCAACTAAGTCAGATTTGGTGGCGGTAGCTGTGGGCGAGTAAAGTGTAGACTTCATAATTTCTCCTTGATTAAAGTAACAAATTTCCTATTTATGGAACTGACTAAGTAATGCAACTGGAAAAACTGTGTTTTGATGAACTTCGGGTTGGTCAAATTTACCAGCGGCCGATGCTTCGGTTAAATTGTTAAGTGTATTAATTGTGAAAATCGCTGCGGTTCCTAAAGCTGCCATTGCGAGTCTGTGTAAGATTTTACTCATGGTGATGCTCCTTTTTGGCTTGATGTATCTACTCTAAAAAAAATCAGTGCTTACTCGCAGGGGAGATTGGGGAGTTAAGAAAAGTTTTTTATTTTCAAATATATTCAAAGGTTGAAGCCGTTATCAGGACAGAGTTTGAGGAGATCGATCGCCCAAAACCCCGGGCGTAGTAAAATTCCTTAAATTCCGGCTGGCTGACTATCTCCCTTAAAATCGCTTAAGATAGGCACTTAAGGCGTTAAACCTCCTAAATTCCTTCCCCTTTCAGTGCAACCGAAGTGCTCAAGTCAAAACGCGATCGCGGTCGAATTCTCACAGCCCCGGGCTTAAAGAAGCTCAACGAGGCGCTCCAAGAATGGTCTGACCGATATAACATTAGAGGTACTCTGACGGAAATCGAGGCAGAGTCGGGCGTTGGCGCAGATACAGTCAGTAAAATTAAGCAGGGTAGAGAAGGTGCGGATTTAAGTAAACTGCGGCAGTTGTTTGCGGCGTTTGAGCTGACTCTGACGAATGGCGACCATCGATCGGCTAAACTAGACGATGCCGGAGATGTCGGCGAGTCGGACAATTTGCCCGCAGCGGAAGATACAGCCAGCAGCAGAAGTGTTAAAGTATTTGTGAGTTATCGCAGCGCTGAACCCGATCGCGAGTTGGGAAAACAGTTGGAAATGGCCTTAAGTGCGATCGGTCATACAGTCTTCACAGCCGAAAATAACATTAGATTGGGAGATAATTGGTTCGATCGCATTAACTTCTTCCTCAAAGAATGCGATTATTTGGTGTTGCTACTGCCACCAACAGTCAGCCAAAGCGAAATACTAACATATCAAGTTCAGCAAGCAAAAGAACTGCAAGACTCCCGCCCAGACAAAAAACCGATAATTCTCCCGATTCGCGTCGGTTTCCCGCTAAACGCGCCTTTAAACCACGACTTGCGGGGCTATCTGTACCGCATCAAACAAAGGGAATGGAAAACCACCGCCGACACTCCAATTATCATCGAAGAAGTGCTAAATTTGCTAGCAGAAACTCCCGCACCAGTCCCAGAAGAACCGGAATATTTAACGCAAAATCAAGTATTAGAAATTAGCAGCGACGAAATACCCCAACCAGTTGCCGAACCGGAATTACCGGGAGGACAAGTCGATATCGCCTCTCAATTTTATGTAGAACGCCAGCCCATCGAAGAACGCTGCTATCAAACTATTTTACAGCCCAGCGCTTTAATTAGAATCAAAGCACCGAGACAAATGGGAAAAACTTCCTTGATGGCAAAAATTTTGCATCACGGCAGCCTTCAAGGTTATTGCACGGTGCCGCTAACTTTTCAGTTAGTAGATAAAGCCGTATTCGCAGATTTAGATCAATTCTTAAAATGGTTTTGCGCCTACGTCGGGCGCGAGTTGCACTTAGCCAATCAATTAGACGATTATTGGGACGAGATTTTTGGCAGCAAAGTCAACTGCAAAGATTACTTTGAAAAATATATTTTGCCGCAAATCGACAGTCCTTTAATTTTAGGATTAGACGAAATCGATCGCGTTTTCCAATATCCAGATATTGCCGAAGACTTTTTAGGACTGTTGCGGGCGTGGCACGAAGAATCAAAACGGCGCGACATCTGGAAAAAACTGCGATTAATTGTAGTTCATTCTACCGAAGTTTACATCCCGATGAACATCAATCAATCGCCTTTTAACGTGGGACTGCCCGTAGATTTACCGGAATTCAACCACCTGCAAATCCAAGATTTAGCTGCGCGCCACAATTTAAATTGGTCGGATGCCGAAGTTGAGCAACTTATGTCAATCGTCGGCGGTCATCCGTATTTAGTGCGAGTTGCATTATATCACATTTCGCGATCGGATTTGACCCTTGATGAATTAAAAGAAACTGCTACCAGCGATGCGGGAATTTATAGCGACCACCTGCGCCGCCAACTGTGGAATTTAGAAGAATATCCAGAGTTAGCGGAGGGAATGAGAGAGATTGCAGCGGCGGATATTCCTGTTCAATTAAAGTCGATGCAGGCGTTTAAATTGGATAGTTTGGGGTTGGTGAAGTTGCAGGGAAATGAGTGTGTTCCGAGGTGTGAATTGTATCGGCAATATTTTCGATCGCACTTAAGCGCGATCGGGTAATATTAAATCTGGGTTAAAAATCTCCGATCGAAATCGGCGGTTGAAACCGCTACTACACAAACAAAATCCGCCTGCGCGGATTAATAAATCATTAATCAACAGGTGAATGATACCCGTGAACGATATTTTTTTGATAACTTCCGATAATTGGCTAGACTGGATCGCGGTGTTTGGCTATCTAGGTTTTACTGCTTTCATTGCATGGCGCGTGTTGACCACAAAGTAGAGATATCATGAAAATACCTTCTTCTTCTTCTTCTTCTTCTTCTTTCTTACTTACTTCGCGTCCTTTGCGCCTTCGCGGTTCGTTTAACTTGTAAGGTGCGTCATACCAAGTTTTAGTTAGGGCGATTATTCAAAGTTTAGGATCAGACGCACTTTACTAATTAAATGATGCAAGTAGGAGACATATAAAATAAAATGATTGACGAGCAATCGTGGGAAGAAATAAAAGAGTCTCTAAAAGTTGGAACTAAATTGAAAGGATTAGTCACCAAGCACTGGCCTTTTGGGATATTCGTTGCCCTTCCAGGGATAAAGTTTACGGGTATTGTTCAAATCCCAGATTTCAAAGATGAAGTTAATATGACTCCATCTGATTATCCAGCAGTTGGTTCATCAGTTGATGTAGTTGTGCTTGCATTCAAGGAAACGGGACAACAAATTTGGTTAGGGATGAAGCCAAGCCAGTTGAATCAATCAAAATAATTGGGAGTGATCAATTGAAAGAACTACCGCGAACGATATTTCTTTGATAACTTCGGATAATTGGCTAGACTGGATCGCGGTGTTTGGCTATCTAGGTTTTACTGCTTTTATTATGTGGCGCATTATGGCTGGAAATTAGATGTTATAATCGAGGTATAATCAGAAAGTAATCAACTCCCGCAGACTATGATGTCGCCTGTTGAAAGTGTCGCAGCAATCCCGAACGATTTGATTTTGCGCTTGAGCGTCGAGCAGTATCATGCTATGATTCAAGCTGGCATTTTGGCGGATGACGACCCAGTAGAACTGCTGGAGGGATGGCTTGTTTTCAAAATGCCCAAAAATCCGCCCCATCGAGTAGCAACTCGCCTTGTTAGAACAGCTTTAGAGAATATTTTACCTCCCGAATGGTATGTTGATTCTCAGGAACCGATTACACTGCAAAATAGTGAAGCTGAACCGGATATAGTGGTGGTTCGAGGGGATACGCGACAATATCTCGATCGCCATCCGGGCGCTGAAGATGTTGCTATTGTGATCGAAGTATCGGATACTACGCTTGGGCGCGATCGCACTATCAAGAAACGGACTTATGCCCGCGCGGGAATTCCGGTGTATTGGATTGTCAATCTGGTGGAAGGACAGGTTGAGGTGTACGATCGACCTTTGGGAGATTCCGAACAACCGGATTACCTGCAAATGTTGATTTACGGGCGATCGGCTGTTATACCGATTATTATTGAAGGGATAGAAATTGGGGCGATCGATGTAGATGCTCTTTTGCCTTAATTTTGATGGAATTTTACAAATGAACATTACATGGGAAGGGCTGGTTTTGCACTCATCTACTGGCTTTTCTCATAAATCCTACGCTGAACCCGCCCCTGCAATTTGCGTAAAATAGGAATATTTTCTAACTGTTCCGATCGCAATTCTTCCCAATTTAAACCAATTGGACGCGGATAACTTGTATTAGTTTCAATTACCTCCTCAGAAGTTACAATCCAATCCAGCGCCCAATCGTGAGGCTGCATTGGCAAACGCGAATCTGCGACAATTTGCAAAGGATGCACTGTTGTGACAATCGGAGTATCATTTTTAACTAATCCAAATTCCGCCAGCATCGCCAGTTCCAAATCCGCAAATCCTGCTCCTTTCCCCGTGCGTCCACCGTGGCGCCCCGCGGCTACGCAACCGACTATTGCTAAGTCAATTGGCTGCATTTGGGCAAAACTCACTAATCGGCCGCAGGTGACTGCTTTGCGGGCGATCGCAGCTTCGGCTAGGGGGATATTGCGATTGTGCAAGTTTTCGGCGGTTAACTCGACAAAACAGCGATCGTCTGTCAAGCGCGGTACAGCCATATACAAGCGTTTTCCATCTTGCAAAGCGCGCAATCGCACGGGATTTTGCGGTGAATCTGGGTTGCACTTGATCGATTTTGCCTGTTCCCAAATTGGTAAATTTGTAAGTCTTTCCGCCGCCTTTTGGGTGCCGACAAAATTGGGGATGTGGCCGAATGGATCGTGAATTGATGCGTTATTTTGTTTCAGAGATGACCAAATTTCCGATCTTAATTGGTCTTTGTCGTGATGGCGGCCGCTCCACTCAGTATTCATACCTATAAATTGGTTGATTTTTTGAGTTTATTGTACAATGAAAGAAGACTGGGCGGTTGAAACCGTGTCTATACAAACCAAACTCGCCTCCGCGGGTTGAAGAACGTTTCATGGTTTTTTCTTGAGTCCGCGGAGGCGGACTTCGTTTTTGTAGACGCGGTTTCAACCGCCGTCTTATCTTTATGTAAAAAAATATGTAATGAGCACAAATCCCAAACCATCATACTATCAAGTAGGCGGCAGTCTCACCAATAACTCTCCGAATTATGTGAAGCGTCAAGCAGATGACGATTTTTATAATGGATTGAAAGGGGGGGAATTTTGCTATGTTTTGAATTCCCGACAAATGGGCAAATCTAGCTTGCAGGTGCGGACAATTCAACGGCTGAGAGATGAAGGAATTGCTTGTGCTGCGATCGACATTTCGGAAATTGGCAACCGCAGCGTGACTCCCGAACAGTGGTATGCTGGGTTACTCCGCATTCTGGAAAATAACTTTAATCTGTCGGATGTTGTCAACGTGCGGACTTGGTGGCGCGATCGCAATTTTTTAACTCCGGTTCAAAGATTGAGCGAATTTATCGAAACCATACTGTTAGCCAACATTTCCAGCAATATTGTCATCTTTATCGACGAAATCGACAGCATTCTCGCCCTGGATTTTCCCGCAGACGATTTTTTAGCCTTAATTCGATCGTGCTACAACAAGCGCGCCAATAACTCAGAATTTGATCGCCTAACGTGGGCCCTTTTAGGCGTAGCATCGCCGACGGATTTGTGCCGCGAGCAAAATGCCAGCAGCACCACTCCTTTTAATATCGGCAGGGCGATCGAATTAACTGGTTTTGACGAAACAGAAGCCCAACCGCTAGCAGCGGGTTTGGCAGAGCTGACAGACAGCCCTCAGGAAGTTTTGAGAGAGGTTTTGTATTGGACGGGCGGCCAGCCATTCCTGACTCAAAAGCTGTGTAAACTTCTCTTTGAAAATGCCGGATTAATCCAAAATCCCAAAGAGTGGGTTGAGAAAGTAGTACGCTTGAAGATTGTGGAAAATTGGGAATCTCAGGATGTGCCCGAACATTTGTCCACAATTCGCGATCGGCTTTTTAGAGAAAATCAGCGAATTATCAGAAGACTCGGATTATATCAACAAATTTTACAGCAAATTGAAATCGTCCCCGATGGTAGTGCGGAACAAATGGAATTGCGATTAAGTGGATTAATCGTCAAACACCGGGAAAAACTCACAAGTTCTAATCCTATTTATCAAGCTGTATTTAACCAAGACTTAATCGCCCAAAAATTAGAAAAACTCTCGCCTTATTCGGAAGCAATCAAATTCTGGCTGAATTCTAACTCTCAAGATGATTCGCAATTGTTGCGAGGGGAAGATTTGCAGTCAGCATTGGTTTGGGCGGCAGATAAAAGTTTGAGAAACGAAGATTTTCAGTTTTTGACAGCTAGCCAAAAAGTGATTTTGAGCGACCAAAATCAACTGCTGCTGGCAGCTACACTCGAAACTAAAAAAGCTGTGAGTGATGCAGCAAAAGCCTTAACGGAAGCTAACGCAGCCAAGCGAAAAGCCAAACAGTGGATAGGAATTGGTTCGGCGGTACTGGCCGGATCGTTGATTGGGGCGATCGGCTTTTCAACTCTCGCTTACCAGCGGTTTAAACTCGCACAAGCAAGTATTGAGATCGAACAAAATGGCAGCGATGCTTTACTATTGGCGGTATCTCAAAAGACCGAAAACACCCAAGCTTTATCAGAAGCTTTGCTAAGGGCGATCGCCTCCGGGGAAAAATTAAAAACCCTGGTTAATAATAAACCAAATTTAGAACAATATCCAGCTACAAGGCCGCTGCTAGCATTACAAATAATTCTCGATAAAATCAGCAAAAAACAGCAAATAAAAGCATCATCATTTCCGCAAGTGGTGAAGTGGCAAGCTCATGTAGGTGCAGTTACCAGCGTCAGTTTTAGCCCTGACAGACAAATTTTAGCAACCGCAGGTATAGACGATAGAGTTCGGATTTGGAACTTTTCCGGGTCTAAAATTGCTGAATGGAAAGCTTTGCAGCAGTCAGTTAATATAGTAAGCTTTAGCCCGGATGGCAAGTTTTTAGCAACGGCAGGAAAGGACGGCACAGTTAAATTTTGGAACTTATCAGGGGAAAATATTTCTAGTTTTCAAGCACTTGAAGGCTCAGTTACCAGCATCAGTTTTAGTTCCGACGATAAATTTTTAGCAGCGGCAGGAATAGACAGCAGTGCTGCAATTTGGCCGCTATCAAAACAGCCAAAAGTAATATCATCTACTGTAAAACTTCCCGGTCATAACGGCTTAGTTAGAAGCGTAAATTTCAGCCCTAACGGAGAGTTTCTCACGACTTTAGACGGCAAATCTACAGTGCGGATTTGGAATGTGTCAGGACAACTAAAAAAAACACTGCCGGTGCAGGCAATCGGTATCAGCTTCAGTCCTGCTCAACAGCAGTATCGCTTTGCTACAGTAACATTGAACGGCAAAGTCGGGCTGTGGAACCTGTCAGAAAAACAATTAATTAATGAATTTCAAACCTTGCATTTTGATGCCAAATCAATTAGTTTTAGTCCAGACGGAGAAAGGCTGGCTACTGTGGGAATTGACAAGACGGTGCGGCTGTGGAATTTAGCGGGGCGACAGGTTGCTCAATTTGAGTTTGAGGAGAATGTTGTTAGTGTGGGTTGGAGTCGAGACGGCAAGCAAATTGCTGTAGCTGGAAGCAACGGCACTGTCTGGCTGAGACAGGTTGAAGGGTTGGAAGAATTGCTGAAGCAAAGCTGTAATTTTCTGGGCAGTAAACCGGAGTATGTTAGAAGGATTTCAACTATCTGTAAGTAAGAAATACGGACACGGCAATGCCGTTTCCCTACCAGTGGTTTTTTTACCATGTTTGTAGGGTGTGCACTGCGCACCGGTTGAGTTTGTCGCCCACCGGAGAACCCCGATTTTGCTCGTTACCAAGCAAAGCGCCAGGGAATCGGTTAAACCAATTAAACTGCGCCGGTGCGCATTGCGCACCTAGCCCTGTCAAGGTGTGTGCTGAGTTTGGTCTGGAAGTCCTGTCAGTAGGTTAGTCTGGATGGTGTATTCGGAAGAACACTTGCGCAGACTGGGAATAGGATAAGCGAGGAAAAAGTTGATGCCGGAAACAATATTTGACAGATTTGTCCAAAAAACTCCCATCACCCTCATGGTGCGAGGTGTAATGGAGCGTATATTGGCGAGA
>NZ_JAUBVR010000054.1:0-1608 GCF_036705955.1 Microcoleus sp. A6-C6
TATCCTTTCTCTTCGCTGTGCTTATCTCAACGGTCAACTTTCAATTTGATGTATTTGCCAAAGTGAGATGCACCCTCGCAAACACAGTAAAGTTTTGGCTGAAGATGTCACTTACGCTTTAAATCAACAGCAATTTGATTTTGAAAGGTCTACTCCTACGCCAGAATATTATACTATATTAGCGCGAGTTTGCATCGACAAAGATATCGATAAAGAAGAAATCGGACAAAATTTATTATTCAATCTTTCTGTCTTGGAATACAACGGGAGTAGTCGGTGGAATTATGTCAACCCACTCGTAAAACAAAGTTATGCTTTCCAACAAGCCCTTAGATCAATTCAAGGAAATCCCTGAAATAGATAGACAAAGGATTGTTGAATTCAATCAAGAATCTTTTGACCAATTGCTGACATTTGTTGATATTGTTCCCGAAAATGCCTTTGATTTGGGATTTATCCAAAGTAATTTTGCGAAGGATAGAGATGCGATTATTCAGGCATTGATTAACCATCCCGATTGTCAAGATATGCAGTTTGAGATTTGGGATTTTCCCGATTCTGATATGCGCTTTTTGATGGATGAAATTCTGAAGGTTTTGCCAACAGTTGAGGTTCAAGCAGACAAGAAGTTGATTTTCATTGTGCGGGGGGTGGAAAATGCGATCGGGATGACGGGAGAATATCCGCCGATGTTGGTGGATTTTAATTGGGTACGAGATGCTTATCCAGTTAAAGTGCCGCATCTCATGCTGTTTTGTTTGCCAGATTATGCAATTACGCGAGTTGCTAATTTTGCGCCGGATTTCTGGGCCTGGAATTCGGGAACTTTTGTATTCAAAACTCCTGCAAATACTAGAGATGATGCGATTTCTCAAACTCTGGATGCTAGCAAAGGGATTAGCAATTGTGAGGTGCCAGAAAAGCAGGAACGGATCGATTTATTGAAAAGGTTATTGATTGAATATACTCCATCGAATGGGCGGGAGCAAACTCACGAGGATTTGAAAACTCGCATTAGAGTTTTGAATGATCTGGCAATTGCTTATCGCAGCCGGAGTGAATACTCGACAGCAACATACTATTTGAAACAAGCGTTAGATTTGGTGAAAGATGATGAAGATTTTATATCTTTAAAGGCAAATACTTTATATCAATTAGGATGGATTCAGGACGATTGGGGAAATCCCAAAGAGGCGATCGCATTTTATCAACAATCTCTCGAAGTTGAGGAAAAAATTGGCAATGTTCAAGGGAAAGCTGCTACTTTGCACAATCTAGCAATAATCTATGCGAATCAAGGGGATGTAGAAAAGGCGATCGCATTTTATCAACAATCTCTCGAAGTTGAGGAAAAAATTGGCAATGTTCAAGGGAAAGCTGCTACTTTGCACAATCTAGCAATAATCTATGCGAATCAAGGGGATGTAGAAAAGGCGATCGCATTTTATCAACAATCACTGGAACTTAAGGAAAAAATTGGCAATGTTCAAGGGAAAGCAGCTACTTTGCACCAACTAGCAGGAATCTATGGGAATCAAGGGGATGTAGAAAAGGCGATCGCATTTTATCAACAATCACTGGAACTTAAGGAAAAAATTGGCAATGTTC
>NZ_JAUBVR010000054.1:1708-42121 GCF_036705955.1 Microcoleus sp. A6-C6
AGAAAAGGCGATCGCATTTTATCAACAATCTCTCGAACTTCAGGAAAAAATTGGCAATGTTCAAGGGAAAGCTGCTACTTTGCACTGTCTAGCAATAATCTATGCGAATCAAGGGGATGTAGAAAAGGCGATCGCATTTTATCAACAATCTCTCGAACTTCAGGAAAAAATTGGCAATGTTCAAGGGAAAGCTGCTAGTTTCGCAATGCTTGGACAGTTGTTAGCAGATGAGAAGGGAGATTTTGACAAAGCTTTGAATTATTTGCAGCAATCTTTAGAGATTTTACAGCATTTGCGATCGCCTGATGCCGAGACAGTGAAACGCATTATTGCTAGAATTCAGGCGGGGGCGGGTTTATGAGATTATCGATTATGGGCAATTATTGCTGGCATCGCCCTACAAAATTTAACATCATACAAGTCCGAATCAAACAGAAATGATCTGATCTCAAATCAGGTAGCATCGTCCTGTATTCATCTCTCAATACTCTTCCTCTGTGTCCTCTGCGCTCTCTGCGGTTAAATCATTCCGATGCAATTCCTCCAAATTTTGCGAAAAAACCCAGTTTCCGCCCACACCCAAAATCGCTAAAATAGAACAAAGACCAAACCAGAAAGGCGATTATTGTGAGCGATTCCACCATAGAACAGATATTGAAATTGGCAAGTCAGCGAGCTGATGCTGCTGAAGTATACTACCTGTCGAGTCAAGACACGCCGATCGAATTTGAGAACAATCGCCTCAAATCCCTGCAAACCAAAGCACTGCAAGGCGTAGCACTCCGGCTGATTTACAAAGGCAAAATCGGCTTTGCTAGTTCCACAGACTTAACCCGGATAGACGACTTAGTAGATGCAGCGATTCAAACAGCCGAAATCGGCGACCCCGCAGAATTTGAACTCGCCTCCAACTTCCATCTAAAAGGCCCGGAAACCACCTACACTCCGCCCACAACCCAAGAATTAGTCGAAAACGGCAAAAACCTCATCGAGCAAGTTCACGCCTACAATCCCGATATTATGGTAGATGTAGGCTTTCACGTCCGCAGCGGCCGGGTGAAAATTGCCACGACGCGCGACGTGTATGCCGAAAGAAGCAGCCAAATAGTCAGCGGGACGATCGCAGGCAACTTGGTAGTAGGAGAAGACTTTATGCAAGCATACAGTTATGATGTCGCGCGCGATCGACCCCTGGACACCAACAGTATCCTCCAATCACTCCTCGAAAAATACCGCCTCGCCGAACATCCAGCCAGCATCACCAGCGGTTCCTACCCAGTCTTATTTACCCCCAGAGCCGCCGCCAGCACATTAGGAAGCCTATTTGATACCATCCTGTCAGGTCAAACAGTAGTCCAAAAAGCCTCTCCCCTAGCCGACAAAATCGGCGAAACCTTATTTGACGAACGCTTCACCTTTTTTGAAGACCCAACTTTGGGCCCTTCCGCCTGTCCCTTCGACGACGAAGGTACACCAACCACCCGCAAAACCTTGATTGACAAAGGTACCGTCGCCGGATTTTATTGGGATCGTAGATGGGCCGCCCGCGCTGGTGTACAATCAACCGGCAACGGTTTTCGTGGCGGATTGTCTCGCCCAGGCCCAGATTTGACTAACTTCTGCATTTCCCCAGGAAATACCAGCACCCAAGACTTGATTGCTAGCATGGACGAAGGCCTGATAATAGAGCAAGTTTTAGGTGCCGGCCAATCCAATCAGTTAGCTGGCGAATTTTCTGTCAACTTGGACTTAGGCTATAAAGTAGAAAAAGGCAAAATTGTCGGTCGCGTCAAGAATACAATGGTGGCAGGCAGCATTTTTGAAGCCTTTAAAAATTTGGCAGATTTAAGCAGCGAAGCCGAATGGGTAGGCGGTGCAGCATATTTGCCGAGTATGCTGTTTCAACAGTTGGGTGTAGCTTCGAGGCAATCTTAAATAGTTGACAATTGACAGTTGACAGTTGACAGTTGAATGAGTTCTTCAGTCCTCTTGAGATGACTTCAGCTTTGAGGCAGGGGTTTCAACCCTTGCCGGACTATTGGTTGTACCTTAAACAGTTGACAGTTGACAGTTGACAGTTGACAGTTGACAGTTGAATGAGTTCTTCAGGTTTTTAGAAGCGGTTTAAAGGTAAAAATAGGAAAAAAGGTAAAATGAAGCAGGAAATTGTCAAGGATGGAACTGGGAAGAGGAAAAAAAAGTTTTTCTTTCTTTTACCTTTTGTCTTGTGTCTTTTAACTCTAGTGACTGGCTGTGTTCAGTACGATGTCGGAGTTAACTTTGAGAGTCAAACTCGCGGCGAAATCGTGCAGCACATTAAACTCGGGGAAAGGTTGACGAGTTTCAGCAGCGAAACCGTTCGAGATTGGTTGAAAAGCGTAGAACAGCGGGTGAGATTGCTGGATGGAAAAACTAAACGGCTTTCCGAGACAGAAGTTATGGTGACTATTCCTTTTAATAATGGAGCCGAGTTAGAAGACAAGTTCAACCAATTCTACAATCCGATCGCACAAACCAACAAATCTCGCGTCGCAAGTCCCCTAGAAACAGATTTACCCAAGTTTGAATCTCACCTGAATGTCAAGCAGAATAATTTGTTATTGGTGCTGCGCAATCGGTTGAGCTTGGAATTGGATTTGCGCTCACTTTCTCTGCTTTCCTCAAACGGCAGTCCGCTGCTGAGTCCGGGGGGACTTTTGGAGCTAGACTTTAGCTTGAACACGCCTTGGGGTGCCGAAAATATTGAAACTACTGTCGCCGGTGCGCTGGTTCCCCAAAGCTATCAGCAGGGAAAGCAGTTAGTTTGGAAGCTGAAGCCGGGGGAACTTAACTATTTGGAGGCGACATTCTGGATTCCCAGTCCCGTAGGCATTGGGGCGCTGATTATTGCCTTATTTGTAGCGGCAGGTATTGCTGTGAAATATCAAATATTGCCAGCGCTGGGAATTAGCAAAAAACCGCAAAACATCAGCCAAACCTAAAAAGGATATGTTCGCTCCAGGGCGGGTTCGCGGTTCAATAAACTCTCAAAGTTCCCATAAACCCGCCCCTCGAATATTATCGTTCATTGACCAGATTTGATATTATCAAAAAAAACTGGGAGCCTCTGCAAAAAAAGTTGACAAATGGCAAATAATTTGCATAACCGGAATTGAGAATTAGGAACAGAAAATGCGAGTATTAAACTTCTTTTTCATCTTTCTGATTTGCTGGACTCTAGTATTATTCAGCATCGAAAATACAGAGCCGACTACCGTTCAAATTATCAGAAAATTGGGTTTTAAACCCAATTTTCTGATCAAGCCGAAGTAGAAGCCAAACCACCTTTGTTAGAAAGTGCAGATTCGACTGAGGTCAAGACTGCTGAAATGAGTACCAATTAAGTTGATATGCTCTCTCGTTTTCGGAGAGTACAAATCTAAAATATAAAATATAAAACATAAAATCGAATGGCTGTTTCCAGAGATCAAAATGGTTTAGAAACTATTTCTGAGGGGATCGCAATTTTAATTGACTTAGCAGAACGGGGAGAAATCGATCCTTGGGACGTTAAAGTCATTGAAGTGTTTGATCGATGTTTGAGCCAACTCACCAACGCCTCCGATGCCGATCAAAGTTCGGATTTCTCCGATTTGTCCCACTCCGGCCAAGCGTTTTTGTACGCTTCAATGCTGGTTTTGCTCAAAGCAGAAAGTATTGTCCTCTCAGAACCCCCGCCAAATCCCGAATTGGACGAAGCCGCCCTCGAAGACGCAGAACGAGGGCGAAATTTGCCGCAGCATCTGGAGCGGCAATTGCGCCGTCGCGGTGTAGCTCAACTGCCACAAAAACGCCCGGTGACTCTCCCAGAACTGATCGAGCAGTTGCAGTTGATGAAAGCTGCAATGGAGCAGACAGTTGCTCCCCGGCGCCGCCCGACCTCAAAAATGCGATCGCAAGCAGCCCAGGCTATATTTGAGCTGGCTCACCAAGAAAATCTCGTGGAAACGGCTAATGAACTCGATCAGTTTCTCGCCCAGCGCGGCTCAGAAATTGACGAGGGTTGGCTCGAATTGGACAAATTGCTGGAACTCTGGCATCATAACGGTTTGCATTCCTCTGTTGACCATCAGCCCCCGCTATCGACTGGGGAAGTTCCCTTGCCCAATTATGACCGCGTGGGTGTTTTTTGGGCGCTGTTGCTGCTGTCGGCTCAGTCTAAAGTAGAGTTGCTTCAAGAGGAGTTTTATCAAGACCTCAAAATCAGGGCGCTGTGAGCTTGGATGTGCATCAGATAGGCTTCCGGGGCGGGTTGACCGGTCTCTGGAACTCTTGACAGATATCCGGGCGAACCCGTCCCTAGCGCAATGTACCTGCATTCACCCTGACTTGATATTATTTCTGATTTCTGATTCCTGGTTGGTTAAATCCAGGCAAACAGGCAAATTGGGCATAAATGATTGATAGCCTGGTACGATGTCGCCTATAAACAGGTCAGGATTTTGCTGCGATCGCCATCGATGCGATCGCAACCGCTAGCATCTAATTGTTGAGTTGATATCAATTAACAGAGGGTTGAGGAAGTTAAGAATGAAAGCGATGATTCTGGCGGCAGGTAAAGGCACTCGCGTCCGTCCCATTACTCAGACAATACCCAAACCGATGATTCCCATCCTGCAAAAGCCTGTGATGGAGTTCTTGGTAGAATTGCTCCGCCAGCACGGATTTGACCAGATTATGGTCAATGTTTCCCACCTCGCAGATGTGATTGAAAACTACTTCCGTGACGGTCAAAAGTTTGGGGTACAAATTGGCTATTCTTTTGAAGGGCGAATTGAGGACGGAGAACTGATTGGAGAGGCTCTCGGTTCCGCTGGCGGCATGAGGCGAATTCAGGACTTCTCGCCGTTTTTTGACGATACTTTTGTGGTGCTGTGCGGCGATGCTTTGATTGACTTGGACTTGACTGCTGCTGTGAAGTGGCATCGGGAAAAAGGGGCGATCGCTACTATTGTGATGAAATCAGTTCCCCGCGAGCAGGTTCCTAGTTACGGAGTTGTGGTAACAGACGATTCTGGCAAAATTAAAGATTTCCAAGAAAAACCTTCTGTAGAGGAAGCTCTGAGTACCGACATTAACACTGGTATTTATATTTTTGAACCGGAAATATTCAATTACATCCCTTCGGGTGAGGAATACGATATCGGTTCGCAGTTATTCCCGGCCCTAGTAGCAGCAGGAGCGCCTTTTTACGGGATTAGCATGGACTTTGAGTGGGTGGATATCGGAAAAGTTCCTGACTATTGGCGGGCTATTCAGAGCGTGCTGTTGGGAGAAATCAAAAATGTTTCGATTCCGGGAATTGAAGTGCGCCCGGGTATTTACGCTGGTTTGAATGTAGCTGTGAACTGGGACAAAGTTGATATTACCGGGCCTGTTTACATTGGCGGGATGACGAAAATTGAAGACGGAGCAAAAATTGTCGGCCCGACAATGATCGGCCCAAATTGTTGGCTTTGCAGCGGGGCGACTGTGGAAAACAGCGTGATTTTTGAGTATTCCCGTTTGGGGCCGGAGGTGCGGTTGGTTGACAAACTGGTGTTCGGGCGCTACTGCGTTGATAAAACCGGGGCTTCGATCGATTTGCAAGCGGCGGCTCTCGATTGGCTGATTACTGACGCTCGCCAAGTTTTACCAACTGTACATGGAGAAGAGCAGCGGACGATCGCACAAATTCTCAGCGACACTGGTGGTGAATAATTGGTAATTGCTAATTGGTAATTGCTAATTGGTAAATTTCTCCTTTTGCACTCTACCTCATCCAAGGTCATTAGTCATCAGTTGTCAACTAATGACTAATGACCTTGGATGAGGTTCGCGATCGGGGACAGCACTCCTAATGACAACTGTCAACTGTCAACTGTCAACTGTCAACTGTCAACTGTCAACTGTCAACTGCCAACTGTCAACTGTCAACTGACTAGGACTGCAAATAAGTATATTGACTGAGACTCCGCTCGTAATTTTGCAGCAAAAGTTGGGCCTCGGAAAGAGTAATTTTATTTTGCTGCAAAGCTGCTTCTGTCTGACGGCGGATGCTTTCAACCAAACTTTCTGCATCATATTGTACGTAGCTGAGAACTTCTTTCATAGTGTCCCCTTTCACAACGTGTTCGATATGATAGCCAGAAGGCGTTAGCTGAATGTGAACTGTATTTGCATCGCCGAATAAGTTGTGAAGATTGCCCATAATTTCTTGATAAGCACCTCCCAAAAATAGCGCCAAATAGTAAGGTTCTCCGGGTTTGAGAGTATGCAGCTCCAAAACCGACTTGACATCTCGTAAATCGATAAATTGGTCAATTTTGCCGTCGCTGTCGCAGGTGAGATCAGCTAAAATTCCTCGTTGAGTCGGTTCTTCGTCGAGTCGGTTAATTGGCATAATTGGGAACAATTGGTTAATTGCCCAACTATCTGGTACTGACTGAAAAACAGATAAGTTGATGTAATAAATGGACGCCATCACCTTTTCTAGGTCTTCCAAATCGTCCGGTACGTAGTCTTTTTGCCGCGCGATTGTCTGTATTTTATCGCAGCAAGCCCAGTACAACTGTTCGGTTTTTGCCCGTTCCGCAATTCCCAAATAGCCTAAGTTAAATAAACTGATTGCTTCTTCCTTGAATTGGATAGCATCGTGATAGACTTCTTGGTAATTTTCGGGAGTGATAGATTGATAAATTTCGTAGAGATTGCGCGGAATTTGGTGTGCGTTTTCGTCTACTGGTTCTGGTACTTCTCTGGGGACATCGCTAGTACCGAGTACGTCAAAAACTAAGACTGATTGGTGAGATGCGATCGCCCGCCCGCTTTCACTAATGATAATTGGCACCGGCAGTTTCCGCTCATCGCAGGCATCTTTAACTCCCGCCACTACGTCGTTTGCGTAGTTTTGCATATTGTAGTTTTTGGAAGCGTGGAAGTTGGTTTTAGAGCCGTCGTAGTCAACGCCGAGCCCGCCACCTACGTCCAAGTAGTTCATGTTAGCTCCCAATTTCGCTAATTCTACATAGATGTGGCTGGCTTCCCGAATGGCGTCTTTGATGACGCTAATTGAGGAAATTTGAGAGCCGATGTGGAAGTGCAGTAACTGCAAACAGTCGAGCATTCCAGCTTTTTCTAGTTCCCCGACGGCGCGGATAATTTCAGGAATTGTCAAGCCAAATTTTGCCCGATCGCCCGTGGAACCTCCCCAGCGGCCAATACCTTTGGTAGTGAGTTTGGCTCGCACCCCCAAAATCGGTTTAATTCCTAATGCTTTACTCGCTGCGATTGCGAGTTCTACTTCCTCAATTTGCTCCAGCACAATCACGGAAGTTTGCCCTAGCCGCTGAGCCAAAATTGCGGTTTCGATGTATTCGCGGTCTTTGTAACCGTTGCAAATTAACAAAGCGCCTGGGGTTTTTAAGGTCGCCAAAGCGATCATTAATTCTGGTTTCGAGCCGGCTTCTAGTCCGAAGTGATGGGGTTGACCGAAACGCACCAAGTCTTGAATTAATTGTCGGTGCTGGTTGCATTTGACTGGAAAGACACCGCGATAGACGTTTTTGTAATTGTAGCGGGCGATCGCTCTGGCAAAACAGGAATTTAGGCGATCGATCCGATCTTCCAAAATATCAGAGAATCGAATCAGCAGGGGCAAAGCCAAATTTCGCTGTTTGAGCGATTCTACCAGTTCGCACAAGTCGAGGGAACCGCCGCGATCGCCCTTGGGAGAGACTGTAACGTGACCGGCGGCATTGATCGAAAAATAGGGTTCGCCCCAACCTTGAATGCGGTATAGTTTCTCGCTATCTTCTATTGTCCAAGATTTTTGTGGCAGTTGAGAAGCGGCTACCAAAGCACTGTGCGATACAGCCAAACTCGTGACTGTTTGTGGCTGAGTCGATAGCGGATCGAGATCGGAGGAAGCAACGGTGGCAGGGGAACTCATTTTCTCGGAAACCTCGAAATGACTGGTCAAATAGATAGTTTATCGCACATATTGGGTTTCCTGATGTAATTGAAAATTCACTTTGGGGACACGATTGGGGGATTTGAGATTTTGAAACTTGGCCTGTGCCTAGAGTGTTGTCGGGCGATCGATCGCCCAACAACACTCTAACCAAAAATCACCTCCGGCGGAGCCATGTCAGCCCCCATAATCATTCCTCCGTGACTGTTAGACTTCTTCAAACCCGGTTGAGGTGTCGGGGCTTGGCTTTTCGGAGACGGTGCAACTGAGGCTGGCGGTGTCACCTGCGTTGGAGGTGCTGCATTTGCCCCCGGCACCACGGGTTGCTGCGACAGCCAACCTACACCTCCTATCGCCCCCGCCATCAAAGCGGTGTAGCCGATGTACAAATGCACTGGACGCATTTGAAAGCCTTCGTCTGACTGTGAGTTGGAAATAGACAAATATGTGCTAGAAATGTCGCTCGGAGCGGGTTTGGGCAAAGCATTCGCCATCGCGGTGCCGTCTAGCCCCAAAGCGTCGCCGAGTCTGCGGATAAAACCTCTAACGTAAATATCTTGGGGCAGTTTCTCCATTTCCCCATTTTCGATTGATTCGATGTGGTGCAGCGGGACGAGAGTTTGACTGTGGAGTTGCTGGAGGGATAGCGATCGAACTTGCCGCCCCTTGCGCAATTCTCTGCCCAACTCCTGCAAGCACTCTTCTCGCTGTTGAACTGCCATTACTGCTGCTTCTTCGTTGGTGAGTTTTTTAGGTTTCTTGGGAAAACCGAACCCTGGCAAGGATTTGGCGGGGCTGATGACAGTTGCAGTTGCAGCCGACTCGACTTGAATTTCGTCTTGGGGCGCTGGTTTGTTGTCTTCTAAAGTGTTAGACTCTCGATCGCAATTTTCAGTATCGGACTCGGTGTTAGAAGGCGCTTCGACACTAGCACTGCGCCAATAGAAAACAGGAGCATCTACTGGTGGCTCTAATTCTTTAACAGAGGGTGCGGCGCCAATTGCAGTCGCCAAACTTTCTTGGGCAACTTGTATTTCCGTTTTGTTTGGTTTAGGAAACCGATCGAATGCGAGCTTAACGGCTTCTCTGCTAACTGCTCTAATTAAAATTTCGGCAGCGGAGGCTGCTTCACCCAACATCGTTTGCAAGCTAGCTAGAGCTTGGCTGTAGGTGTCGCTACAGAGGAGTTCAGCTTCTATTAGACCGAGGACAGAACGAAAACTTTCTTGAGAAATTTCAATAGTTGCGTGATCTGTCACCCCAAAATAAGCCTCGGGTTTCAGTGCCATGATGTTTATGTTGTCTTGCTAGAAGGTATCTGAGTACGTTCTTCTAAAGCTTGGCAGTGATTCCGGATGTCAGTTGGGGGAGAGGGGGAGAGTCGCAATTACCAATTCCCAATTCCCAATTCCCAATTCCCGATTTTCTATTGCTTGTGGATGCGATCGAGCAACCAAAGAGCACCGATAATCCCGACAAAGTGGGCAACAGTGGCGTGAGTATTGGCTAGTACCACAAATATGTCTAAAGGCTGAATAAATCTGCTGAAATCGACTGCCGCACCGAACAAAGCTTGCGGCTGAGCTAAAGATTTGGCTAAAAGCGTGCCACTGATTGCCTCTGCACCGATCAGTGTCAGGAGCATTCCTGATAAGTTGCTGATCAGAGTTAACTGCACTTGTTTGATGGTGTCTGCTTTTTTGGGGCGGACTGTATTGGCGGCGGGCGATCGCAATTCTCTCGACAAGCGGGTGAAGCGGAAAGCGCGATATACGCTGTAAACCAGCACTGCCAGCCCGCAAAGGGCAAAAAATACGCCGCCGCCGGTGCCGGCACTGGTTGAACTCCCAGGGGCGGTGGCGCTGGGGATAGCGAAGGGGATGGCAAAGAGCAAAATGATCGTCGCCACCACCGCCAGCACTGACTGCACCCAGAAGCACACCCAGCCTGCTGTACGAAGGGCAAAGGCAACTCGCTGTGCGGCTACCGGAAGCTTATCGTTATCTAACTGATTAGTCATATTTTGAGCGGATATAATTGAGTGGCTTTAATTGGCAGCAGTTTTTTGAGCGGGGACGGTTGACGGTGGTTAACCCTCCTTATAATAGAAGCAGAAATGTTTAAGATTTGTAACTAACATTCGATTTCACATTTGAATAGCGTCGATCGCAAGGTATCCAAAGCAATGGCACAACTACAACCCACCGTCACTCCCAAACTGGAACAACCAAAGTTTGGCTTCAACAGCTACGCGGAACGCCTGAACGGTAGAGCCGCGATGATCGGTTTTTCCCTAACTTTAATTATCGAGTATGTCACAGGGCAGGGGTTGCTGGCCTGGTTAGGTCTCAACTAATCTTAGCAATGGCGCGGTCAGCCTCACACTCAATGCTGACCAGGCAACAGTGGGTGTCACCTCTGCTGACCGCGACACGTGCAATTGATTAGAATATTAATTAGGAACCAGCCCAACGGCTTGTCTGTCGAGAGATCTAAGTTCGCCGAAGGCAATAGTTGGCTTGTGGAGGTGTATTTGGGGCAAATATTTTGATTGGACAAGCTTGGCAATTTGACCGTGCTCCCGTACAATTCCGCACAGGCGAGAATATAAATTTAGGTTCAGCTAGTTTCAAGACTAGAAATCCCGATCGCACCGCCAACTCTAATTTTTAGAGCTTGCAAATAAATATAGAACAGAGTAAAACCAAATGAATGCTTCGTGGACGCGACTTTTGAGGTCTGCTTACCGTAAAGAGCCAATTACCAGCTTTATTGTGACGGTGGGCGTTGTCGATGCAGCGATCGGCAGTATCGGTGCCAGCGGCTCTTTATTCGCTTTTGGGCTGGGTACTGCTGGGGTGGCGATCGCCCTCCGCTGGTGGCAAATTTACCGCTCTGGAGCCGAACAACCCGCACCTGCGGCCGAATACTATCTTCCTCCTCAGTCTTCTCGACCTCAGTTGCCCACGCTCAACAACGTGTCCAAGAAAAATCCTCCTTATTAAGATTAGCGGGCAACGGCGACTCGGTGAGGTGGCGATCGCGCCAGCCTGCATCTGAGGCAATACTAAAAGATAGGATCAAAAAAGTCTTTCGATCTTCGATCTTTGAGGCTTGGTTATGAATATTAATGTTGCCGACAAACTCTACAAAATTGGCTCTGTAGCGGGTTGTAGCGGTTTATCGGTAAAAACTGTTCGTTACTATGAGGAGATGGGCTTGCTGTCTCCGGCGGTAGAGCGCTCGCCGGCTGGTTATCGCTTGTTTAGGGAAGCGGTATTCAACAGGTTGGCGTTTATTAAACGATCTCAGGCTCTCGGTTTGAGCCTTCAGGAGATTAAGGATATTTTACAGGTTCGCGATCGGGGAGAGTTGCCTTGCTCTGAAGCAAAGCAGCATCTAACGGCGAAGGTAGAGGCAATTTCCGGGCAAATTGCAGCGTTAGAAACTTTGAAAGGGGAGTTGCAAGGTATTCTGAACCGCTGGCAAGAGCAACCCTCACCCGCGAGCATTACTCGCACGATTTGTCCGAACATTCAGCGGGATTGAGCAACGGCAGGAAGATACAAAAAAAGGGAAGGAATTATCGGTTTCCTTCCCTTGCTGTTTTGGTTTGTGGTTTTGAGCCTTTAACTTTTTCCGTAGAGTTTGCTGTTGCTTTTTGAGCTGTCGAGCTCTAGCCGAGCCGCCTTTGCCTTTGGAGTTTCTGCCCTCGCTTCGAGGAGACTCCCAACTTTTTAGTCTCATGTTTTTATTTGTTAGCACTACTTCCATTATAAATTACCACAATTTTAGTGTCAAGTAGTTGGTTTAACCAATTTCAAAAATTAATGCAATATATGTACAGTACGTCGCCATCGCTCGTACTAAAAACATAGCGAAAATCTCATGACGACGCACAAGCGAAAATATTGAACGATACAACCCTCCATTTCACTTCGCTTAAACCTTGTGTGATAGCAAGATTTTTTATGGCTTGGTATATTGCGCTCAGTCCAAATATTCCCTCGGAATTACAGCATCTGTAAAAATTGGCAGCGTTTCCCAAATTTTCACCCATTCCGGCAATTCAGCTACTTTTTTGAGCTGAAGCGACATTTCTATTAAGGAAAAATCTAAATTGTGGAAATCTTGAATAAGTTCGGCTTTCAAGAAAATTTCATTTCTAGCTAAATCTGGAGCATTCGTGGCGAACGCAATGCTGTTACCAGCGTCTAAATTACATATATAAACTTGTGCGAACACAGTTTGAATCGTTTTCACCGCTGCCGCATTAAACTCTTGTTTGTGGAACAGGTGAATAGCTACAACACCCGTATTTGATAAGTGAGTTTGGCAGAGTTGGTAAAATTCTTGTGTCACCAATTGATAGGGCATATAGCCGCTGCCAAAACCAGCATCCACAATAATTATATCATTTTTTATAGTGGGATTTTGTGCGGCGAGATATTGACGACCATCTTGAATAGCTACTTTTAGTTTGTCATCGAATTGAATGCCAAAAAACTTTTGAGCAACTTCGACTACTGTGGCGTCAATCTCAGCAGATTCGACTATCGCGTCAGGGAAAGAGGAGTGAAAATATCTGGGAAGAGTGCCACCGCCAAAGCCAATTATATAAATATTTTTTGGTTGATTTTTCCATAATAATGCTAGCAGCATTGATCGGGAATATGGAAAGATTAATTTGAGTGGATTGTTGAGATCTAGAATTGATTGAGCAACACTTGTACTCAAAGTTTCTCTGTCTACCAAAACCATAAGTAAGCATGATTTGTCTTTTTTTACTGCTACAATGCTATCGCCGGAATCTTGTTGAAATATGATGCCATCTGGCTGTTGTTGGAGCCAGTTAATTTGTTGGTAGGCAACTGCTAAATTGTTAACTTGCCGCTCGCCTGGAGCATAATTCATACTATTTTAAATTTGAAGATTACTGGCGAGTATCGTGATTGGGGGCTGATATATAGTTTTATTCTTGTTGGGAAGTTGTATCAAGTATAAAATCTGAAACTTAAAATCTCAAATTTCAAATAGCATCACCTTAAACCTAATAATAGCGCGATTCCGGCGATCGCAAAAACCACGCCCACAACAGCCCGGAGACTAACCTTTTCGCCCGCGAGTACGACTAAAGGCAGTATAAATAGGGGACTGGTAGAACTCAGTGCTTGAGCGATGGCTGCGGGTGCATATTTCAGCGAAGTCTGTTGCAGGTAAATTCCGAGATAGGTTCCTAAAAAAGCTGCTAAAATTATTGCACCTAATATTTTTGGCGCTTTTAATTGTTGGAAAGTGTCAAGGTTTGTGGGGTTGAGGAAGCACAGCATAACTGCCATACCGCCGCTCAAACGCAAGGCCGCTGTCCACAAGGGGTCAATATCTATTTGAGTGAAGGCGGCGCGGGATAAAACTGCTCCTCCGGCGTGGGCTGTTTGTCCTAATAAACTAATGCCTAATCCCTGCCAAAGATGTTTGGATGGTAAGGTTGTTTCGGCGGTTCTTTCGGCAATTACCCAAGCTACACCGCAGATTGTTAAAAGGATACCTGTACAAGCAATGGGCGATAGCTTTTCTTGTAAAAATATGAAGCCGAATAATGCTGTTAAAGGGGGAGATAGGGTTTCTAAAAGCAGCGCTCGTCTTGCACCTAAATATTTTAAGACAATAAACCAAGCAGTGTCTCCCATGCCAATTCCTAATGCGCCGCTGATGAGCAGCATTGCTAAAATATTGGGGTTGACTGCTGGTAAGGATTTGCCTAAAATTAGTATAGTGGCGAGGAGCATGAAAAGTGCGATCGCACCTTTGACCAAGTTTAATACGACTGCGGGGATTTGCTGTCCGACTCGCTGCCAAATTGTGGAAGATAGGGCCCAGACAAATGCAGCACCTAAAGCGGCAATTTCACCCATAAAATCTGTTGACGGTTAACGGTTGACTGTTGACTGTTGTTACCAATTGCCCACTCCCTATTCCCCATTCCCCATTCCCCATTCCCCATGCCCCATGCCATATAAATTAGGGTTCCCGGTGGCCTACCTGGAACCCTAGATTTATTAAGCTTTTTTAGCAGTGGGCGGTGAACATAAATCAATACCATCATGTCCGAATAGAGCAACGAAGCAATTCGCTTGCGGTTTGGGATGGCTTCGTTCCTTTCTTCGGACACCCAATATATATGTCTACCTACTGATTAACGTTGTGGTAATTGCGGAGGTTGCATAGGTTGAAATTGTGACCGCATATCTGTTCTTACCCAAGAAGCAAAACGATCGGGACGAACGCATTCAGCATTATCTAATTCGTCTTTGAGTTTATTGGCGAAAGATTCAAACATTTCCACTAAAGCCTGACGATCTGTTAAGCAACCTTGGAGAGCAATAAGTTGTTCCAGCGTCCAGTTATACAGTTGAGTGTCCCCTTGTTCAATGCGTAAATAGAACTGATTCTCAAACTGTGCAAGATTAGAGTAGAAGTTCTCAACTTCTGACTTAATCAAGTTCATGTCCAGGTAGAATTGTTGCTGTCTCAATTCTGCAAAAATCGTATTTTTGAGGTTCTGCGTGAAGTTTTGGTTCAGCTCCTGATTGACGAGAGTAGAGACATCATTACGGAAGTTGAGAATCTTGTTATCCAAGCTAGTATTAATGCGATTGTCAAGATCGTTGACAATACTAGTAGTCACTAACTGCACGTTGTGATTGCTAGATTGATTAACAACCGTACTGATGCGTTGATCCATGTTAGCTTCAATCTGCTGAATGACCAGATTTTTAATGTTTTGGCTTTGGTCAGCAATTTTGAGATTAACTACCGCATTAATCCGCTGATCCATGTCGTGTTGAATTTGCTGAACAATTTGAGTGTTAATATCTTGAGAGAGATTAGAAACTTTGAGGTTCACGACATTATCGATGCGTTGATCGATGTAGGTTTGCATTTGCTGAATCACCAGATTCTTCACATTCTGGGTTTGATCAGAAATCTTGATGCTCACCACATTCTCAACACGCTGATCAATATTATGTTGGAGTTGCTGAATTACCTGATTAGTGATCTCTTGAGATTGATTCGCGATTTGGACATTAACGGAGTTACTAATGCGCTGATCAATATCAGCCGACATTTGATTAATTACCTGGGTATTAATCTCTGTAGACTGATTGGCAATTTTGATGTTAACTGCATTCTCAATCCGTTGATCGAGTTCAGTTTGCATTTGCTGAACTACGAGGTTCTTAACTTCTTGAGTCTGATTAGATACTTTGAGATTAACGACGGACTCAACACGCTCATTGAGTTCGGTTTGCATTTGTTGGAGCACTAAGTTTTTAATCTCTAGGGTTTGTTCAGAGATTCTTAAATTCACCTGCTCACTAACAATGCGGGGGATTCGGGAAATAAATAAGTCGTTGAGATTTTTGTTGAAGTGCGCCGACCAATTGTGGAAATTCTGATTAAAACTAACTTCCATTTGTTGGGTAACAGTCTTCAGCATAAACTCCAGCCGTGCTACCTTCATCCCTAAGTCTTTAGCTTGAGTTTGATAGCCTTTAAGCAGCCATTTTTCCAAATTGTCCCAATAAGCTTCTTTTTTCTCGTTCGGGTCACCTGTTACTGTGATGGAAGTATTGATTTGGGCTGCCATTTGCTGCCACATTTCTTCCATCTGAGCTTGGTCAAAACTGAAGTTAGGTCCACTGCTAATAGTGATATTTTCATTACCAGAGCTAGAGCTACCACCAGAGCTAAATCCTGTACTACTAGAGCTACCACCAGAGCTAAATCCTGTACTACTAGAGCTACCACCAGAGCTAAATCCTGTACTACTAGAGCTACCACCAGAGCTAAATCCTGTACTACTAGAGCTAGTTGTACCATCACCCACTACACTAACAGTGCTTCCGCTGCTGCCCATACCAGCTTTTACTGGTAACTTTGCATATTCTTGGGCTACTTCTACATCACTGATGTTGTTGATTTCTAAAACAACTTGCCCTTCGTTATCTTCTATGTAGGTATCAAAAAAGAAGCCGGAGATGGTTGTTTTTTGTTTGACTTCAAAAATAACTTCATCTTTGAAGCCATTTAAGGAACACCAACTTTCGCTAAGTTCAATTCCTGTCAACTTGGAGATAAATTTTCCCCCTTGAATCAACAGTAAGGCCCAAGGTTCTAATTGGAAATTTTTTGCTTCTGCTCCATAAGTGGCATTGCTTTCCCGAATCTTGACGCGATAGTTTCCTGGGGCTAACTCGATAGAATTAGCATTGGCTTTTTTAAGATTTGAGAGAGAATTGCTATCAAGCGGATAGCAGTTTGTCTTGCTATCAACGGTTAAAGTTTGGGGATTCTGTTGATTGCCAGTGATTGAAACAGTGACTTCTCCTTGATTATCAGCACTATAGATATCAAAGAATAAAGCACAGACTACAGCTTTTTCTTTGATATCTAACTGCAATTTGTCGTTATTGCCGTTTAAAGTGGCCCAAGTTCCACCTGTCTCAACACCTGTCTTTGTGTTGATAAAGGTACTGCCATCAAGTCCATAAATCCAGAGAAAAACAAAAGGCTCACCGACGGTATCGGCACTATAACTGTAGCTACCACTGGTAATTTGGATGTCAAAAGTTCCTTTGTCTAATGTCAGAGACTTAGCAACATTTTGTTGCAAGTTATTCATCTGATCGGTATTGATAAGGTAACAGTTTTCTTTGGTATCAATTGTTAACAGTTTCATAGTTTCCTCACGAGTTGTAGTAGTTGTTTGTGCCGCTTGTGTAGCTTCAGTGTTAACTTTTGGAGTGATGGTTGCGATCGCTTCTGCTGCTGGTTGATAAAGTGCAATTCCTGCCCAACGACCGCTAGGCTTGGTTTGAGCCACTAATGTGCCTTTACCTGTCTGGGTATTAATGCGGATTAATTGACCGTCTTTTCCCAAGTTAAAAAATCTGCCCGTAACGCCATAAAGGACATTGCCAACAAATTCCATACTACCAATACCAGGAAATCCGGTATCACCAATCGTTTTAACTTCGCTAGTATCGAGATTGCATCTAGCAAGTAATTTCTTCTTTTGGTAACCAATTAATGTGATATATGCTATGCCATTGCTATCAAAGGCAACTTCACCACAGTTGTAGTCTTTATTAGCTATGGTAGCTACTGGTGTACCTTTTCCTGTTTTGATATCAATGGCAATCAGTTGTTTAGCTGTGCTGGCATAAAGGGTTTGACGTTGGGCATTATAAGCCAAGCCGGCTGTAGCAAAGCCCGTATCCCCAATCACAATCGTATCGCCCGTTTTGATGTCTATTTTAACGAGCTGCGTTGTGCCGCCTTCTTGCTCAATGCCATAGAGTTGTGAATCAACAAAGGCAATATCATACACTTCTGTAATGATCTCACCGATGAATGTT
This sequence comes from Microcoleus sp. A6-C6, assembly GCF_036705955.1. Lineage (NCBI taxonomy): Bacteria > Bacillati > Cyanobacteriota > Cyanophyceae > Oscillatoriales > Microcoleaceae > Microcoleus > Microcoleus sp. A6-C6. The sequence continues at coordinate 19,121 of NZ_JAUBVR010000054.1, forward strand.
GCTTTACCTGTGGCTAAATCAAGAGTATACAGTTTACTTAACTGATTCGAGACACAATCTTGGATATAAACTGTGCCTGGAACGATAGCTAAATCCACAGAAGGTATATTGCTTGCCTGATTACTCATCTTTTTCTGTTTTTATTACCTAAAAAAGCAGATGAAAGTAATAGTGCGGTTGCTCACCAGTTATTTCAACTGAATTTTGGAAAATACTCGGCTAGCAACGACAGCCACCAGCAAGGGCGAGCTCAAGTGATGAGATATGCACTCGGAGCTAATGGGCTACCTAGCACACAGTTCTTTATTAATACATCACTAGCTTTTCTAGTAGTGGGCGGGGAGAGAATCGAACTCTCATACCTTTCGGTGTCAGATTTTGAGTCTGATGCGTCTACCAATTTCGCCACCCGCCCTTTTTGGTGTCACCATCATAAAACGCCGATCGATTTTTGTCAAGCAAAGATTCATAATCTTTTGAACTTGCCCAGCGATCGATCTATCTGGCGCGCAATACTGGTACAGAATGGGACAACTGAGCCGTCTGAGCTTGGTTTGAGCATTTCTCCCAGTTGAGTGCTGCTCACAGAGTTCTTTATTAAGACATCAGCATCTTTTCTAGTAATGGGCGGGGAGAGAATCGAACTCTCATACCTTTCGGTGTCAGATTTTGAGTCTGATGCGTCTACCAATTTCGCCACCCGCCCTTTTTGGTGGTGTCAGCATCATAATACACCGATCGACTTTGTGCAAGCAAAGATTCATAATCTTTTGAACTTGCCCAGCGATCGATCTCTCTGGCGCGCAATACTGGTACTGGATGGGATAACTGAGCGGTTTGAGCTTGCTTCAACATTTCCCCAAGTTCTGTGCTGCTGAGGTCATCGTAGGCTCGCGCTTGAGCCAAGAACGCATCTAGATTAAGTTTAGGTGCTAACGTCGGCGAACCTCCGGCCAGTTTCATCAACACCGATGCTACCACTCTGGGGTCTTGGGTGGCGAGTAAGGCTGCGCGATCGCACGTAAATTCGGCACACCGCAGCCATTCCAACATTTGCGCCTGCAAACCCTGGGCGAGTATGGTTCCCACAGGCGAAATTTGACCGGCGGCCAACACAATTAAATTAGCCAGAGTTAGGTAAACTCCGTGCTCGCACTTCAAATGTCCCAATTCATGACCGATTACTGCCTTAACTTCCTCGTCTGTGAGCAAATCAATCAGGGAAGTGTGCATCACCACAAACGGCTGTTTTCCCCGCATCGCAAAGGTGTAAGCATTGGGCATCGGATGCTGGCGGACATAAAGCTGCGGCACCTCCAAATCCAGAGTTTTGCAGGCATCCACCAGCAATTGATGCAGGTGCGGCAGTTGATTTTCGCCGACTTGGACGCTGGAAGCCAGATTTTCGAGCCTGAAAAACTGTTCACCAAGTTGTCCCAGCAACTGCCGCACCATCAAATCTAGTCCGGGCAGTTGTTTGAGAGTGTTGGTGGCTTCCAAGTCTAGCGGGTGGCGAAACTGGTCTGCTTTCAAACCGATGAGCGGTATGTTCGACATTTTAATCCTGAGTCAATGGTCAACAGTTAGCAGTCAACAGTTAACCGTCAACTGTCAACTGTCAACTGTCAACTGACTACTTAACAGTTTAAACTCGATCGCACGGGATTGACAGGAACCTCAGCATTAGCCGGGTCTGTGCCCTCCTTGACGCGCCGCAACTTAGCTCCCAATTTTTGCAGTTTCACCTCTAACTGCTCGTAGCCACGGTCTAAATGCTGCAAGCTGCTGATTGTGGTGACACCATCGGCTGCTAGTCCCGCCAGCACTAATGCCGCCGAAGCCCGCAAATCTGTTGCGACTACTGGCGCACCCGATAGCATCGGCACTCCGCGCACCACGGCGACATTGCCTTTAACGCGAATGTCGGCGCCCATGCGGTTGAGTTCTGCTACGTGGCGCAAGCGGTTCTCAAATACGGTTTCTTTGATCATGCTATCTCCTTCGCTCAGCGTCAGCAAAGCCATAAACGGAGCTTGCATATCTGTGGAGAAACCTGGGTAAGGCAGAGTTTCGATGTCTGTGGCGGTGTGAATTTTGCCGGGAACTATCCGCACAATGTCGGATTCTACAATTATTTTCGCCCCCATTGTCTGTAATTTGGCAATAATTGCCGTCAGGTGGTCGGGAATTACCGACGACAAACTGATTTCTGAGTGAGTGATGGCTCCTGCTAATAAAAATGTTCCGGCTTCGATGCGATCGGGAATAATTGCATAGTCTACCGCGTGCAGTCTCTCAACTCCCGAAATGACGATCGTATTTGTGCCCGCGCCTTGAATTTTGGCTCCCATAGCGCGACAGAAATTCGCCAAATCGACGACTTCCGGCTCCTGGGCCGCGTTTTCAATCACCGTTTCTCCCTCAGCCAGAGTCGCCGCCATCATCAAAGTTTCAGTTGCGCCGACGCTGGGGTAGTCCAAATAAATTTTGGCTCCTTTCAAGCGACGGTTCGGCCCTTTGACGTAAGCGTGAACTGTACCGTGCTCGATGTGGACTTCGGCGCCGAGAGCTTGCAGGCCCCGAACGTGAAGCTCAACGGGCCTGGCTCCGATGGCGCAACCTCCCGGTAAAGGCACTTTGGCAAATCCCAAACGCGCTAGCAGTGGCCCGATGATGAAGAAGCTCGCCCGCAGTTGGCTGACTAATTCGTAGGGGGCTTGAGCGTCTATGAGGTTGCTGGCGTTCATATCTAAAACGTCGCCGTTCTGCTGTACTTTGACTCCTACAGCCGAGAGAATTTGCCCCATGCGGGCGACATCGACTAGGGCGGGAACGTTGCGGATGTGGCAATCGTCGGGACACAGCAGAGCTCCGGCCATGACTACTAGGGCCGAGTTTTTGGCGCCGCTGATTTTTACCTGTCCTTTCAGGGGCTGGCGACCCCAAATTTGCAATACTTGTTGGTCGCTTTCGGGTGAAGCTGGCAGGTTAGACGTGTTCTGAGCTGGTGTAATGATTTTGCCCTCCATAATATTCGCTTTGCTACTTTATACATTATTAATTTTGGTTCGATTTTACCGGAAAGTTTTTATATGTCTAGGGGTAACATTAGGAATTGTGGGAATTATATTTGCTAGCATTGAGTCTGGGTAAGCTTTTCAGGTTTAATCGCACAAATTATGTCGATCGAGTCTCATGGAGTTATTTGTATCAAAATTTACGTTCATTTGTAGCGATCGCTCGGATCACAGATATTGTACCTTTGTCAATGAACTTTTTAAGTAAAAGCCGACTCGGTTGTTGACAAAGGTGTAAGATATCGGTTCGATCGACAATGCCGGAAATTTCATAAGTTGTCGATCGCCCTAATGCCTGTGTTAACCTGTGACAACAACCTAGAGCCAAAGCTACTCCTAGCATATGGTTCACATTAAGCGGATCGAACTAACTAACTTTAAATCTTTTGGCGGCACAACGTCCATTCCCGTGCTGCCAGGTTTTACTGTGGTTTCCGGGCCCAACGGTTCAGGGAAGTCCAACATCCTTGATGCTTTGCTGTTTTGTCTCGGACTTTCGACTTCTAAGGGAATGCGGGCTGAACGTTTGCCGGACTTGGTGAACACCGCTCAAAATAAGCGCGGTACGATTGAAGCTAGCGTGACTGCTACCTTTGCGCTGGAAGATGTGGGTGATGAATGGTTCGCCCAGGATGAAGATGAGGACGAGGATGAGGAAGAAAAGGCAGCGGATGATTTGTCTGTTGAAGCAGAAGATGTAGAAGCGGTCGAAATTCCAGAAACTCAAGACAATAACGGACAATCATCTACTACCAATCCAAAATTGGAAGAGTTATCTGCTGAAGAAGTCGAAGAAATAGAAATTGCCACAACTCAAGACAACAACGGACAACTACTCGCTACCAATCAAAAATCGAAAATTAAAGATCAAAAACCGGACGAGTGGAGTGTGACACGCAAACTCCGAGTCACTCGTCAAGGAACTTACACGTCAACTTATTACATTAATGGCGCACCTTGCACACTAACTCAACTGCACGAACAACTTAACCGTTTGCGAATTTATCCCGAAGGTTATAACGTTGTTTTGCAAGGAGACGTTACCAGCATTATTTCGATGAATGCTAAGGAACGCCGAGAAATTATTGACGAATTGGCAGGAGTGGCTCAATTCGATCGCAAAATCTCTCTCGCAAGGCAGAAGTTGGATGAAGTTAAGGAAGTGGAAGAACGCAGCGGGATTGTCGAAAAAGAACTGATTTCTCAGCGCGATAGACTTGCTTCTGATCGCACAAAAGCCGAAAAGTATCAAAAATTGCGGGCGGAATTCCAAGAAAAGTCGCAGTGGGAAATTGTGCTCAAGTTCCGTCAGTTGCAAAAGCAAGAATGGAAACTGCGGGAACAAATCGAAACGGGCGATCGCAATTCTACCTCTCTCACCGAACAACTGCAAGCAATTAGCACCCAAATTCAAGCCTCAACTGCCGAACTTGACGCGCTGAATGCCCGCGTGAAAGCTTTGGGAGAGTCGGAATTGTTGGCTTTGCAAGCGACGATTGCGACTCAGGAAGCGGAACGGCGACAACTCCAAAATCGCAAACAGGATTTGGAAACAACTGCTGGACAAATGGCGGCAAACATAGCACAAACTGAGCAAGAAGTTCGGCAATTTCGGCAAAGTTTGGAGCAAATTGAGATTGAAATATCCTATGTTATGTCTCAAATAGGCACTTTTCAGGAACAGCGGGATGAAGCGCGGGAAAATTTAGATAAGAGTCGGGAAGTTGCAAATGCGATCGCCTCGACGGCCGAAGTTTGGGTACAGCAGCAAACGGAACTGCACCGCCAAATCGAAACAATTCAACAAACTTTGGAACCGCAGCGTACAGAACAAGCTACCATTGGCGAAAGAGTCGATCGCCTCCAGAGTCAAATTCAAGAACAAAACCAATCGCTGCAAGGATTGGAAGAGGAAATTGCAGGCAAAAAAGTTCAGCAATCTCGCCTTGGGGAAACCAAAGGCATCGCTGCTTTGCAAGTAGAATCGCTGAATCAGATTTTAATCCAAGCTGAACAAGAATTGCAACTGCAACAGGAAACTCAAACTCGTTTGTTGGAAGAACAACGGGAAAGACAGCGCAAGTTAGATAAGCTCGAAGTGCAGTTTCAAGCACTGCAAGAAGCGACTGGCACGTTTACTGCAAAAATTGTCGCGCAAAGCGGAATTGGCGGAGTTTGTGGCTTGGTGGCTCAACTGGGCAGGGTGGAGCCGCGTTTTCAGTTGGCGCTGGAAATTGCAGCGGGCGGACGGATGGGTAATATGGTGGTGGAAAATGACAGTGTGGGGGCTGCGGCGATCGAATTGTTGAAGCAAAAACGGGCGGGAAGAATGACGTTTTTGCCTTTGAATAAGATTAGAGGTGGCAGGTTTTCGGTGAATGAAAATTTGCGGCGGGCGGCTGGGTTTGTGGATGCGGCGGTGAATTTGATTGATTGCGATGCGCGCTATCAGGAGATTTTTGCTTACGTTTTTGGCAGTACGGTTGTGTTTAGCAATCTCACTGATGCCCGCCGCTATTTGGGACAGTACCGGATTGTCACTTTGGATGGGGAAATTTTGGAAACCAGCGGCGCGATGACTGGGGGAAGTTCTACTAATAGGTCAACTTTGCATTTTGGCACGGTTGATGCTAGTGTGGCGGCGGATGAAGCGCGGACAATTGCTTCTCTGCAAGAACGTCTTGAGGAAATTGAGCGGATTTTGGAACGGTGCAAAATTGCGATCGAACGCGCGTCTGTTGCTGTCAAAACTCGCAGCCAAGAATTGATGGAGGCGAAGCAGAATTTGCGCGAACATCAGTTGCGCTTGGAACAGTTGGAGTCAGAAATTAAGAATTTGCAAGCGCAACAGTCACAAGTGCGATCGCAAATTACGAAAAATACTCAGGAATTGACTAATTCGCAAACCCGATTGCAGTTGCTGGAAGCAGAATTGCCCGCACAGGAAACTCAATTGCAGCAGTACCGCCAAACTTTGGCGCAGTTGGAAGAGTCGAATAGTCACAGCGAATGGCAGCAAATGCAGTCTGGTTTGCGGACTCTGGAAGCGCAATTGCAGGAGCGAGAATTGGCTCACAGAAACGCCCAGCAGCGCCAAGGAGACTTGCAAAATCAATTCGGGCGTTTGGAGGAGAAAATTAAGGAAGGCAGCGAGAAATTGCAGGAATGGCAAGTGCAGCAAAATGCGGGAACTGATGCTGTCAACCGGATTGTTTCGCAGCAGTTGGAACTCGATCGCCAAATTGCGACAGCTAAGGCGGCTTTGGCCCAAATTGAGGAGAAATTGGGTGTGGAAAAGGGCGATCGCGATCGGGCGGAATCTCAACTGCGAGAGCAGCATTTGGCGAAACAACAGTTACAATGGCAGTTGCAAAAACTGCACGAAACTCAGCAGGAACGCCGCGAACAATTAGCCGCAGTTCGCACTCTCATGGAAACGCAGCGGGCGGAAATGCCCGATCCGGTGCCGTCGATTCCAGAAGATGTCGAGAAAGCTAATTTGACGGAGTTGCAGCAGGAAGTAAAGGCGATCGCCAAACGTATTCAAGCTCTAGAACCAGTGAATATGTTAGCATTGGAAGAGTACAATCGTACTCAAGAACGCCTGCAAGAATTGAGTCAAAAGTTGACGACATTGGCAGGAGAACGTACTGAACTATTGCTGAGAATTGAAAACTTTACTACACTCAGGCGGCGCGCTTTTAAGGAAGCTTTCGATGCGGTTAACGAGAACTTCCAGACTATTTTTGCGGAACTTTCCGAAGGTGATGGCTATCTCCAGATAGATGATCAGGAAGACCCCTTCAGCAGTGGCTTGAATTTGGTGGCTCACCCGAAGGGTAAACCTGTTCAGCGGCTGGCTTCTATGTCGGGAGGCGAAAAGTCTCTGACGGCGCTGAGTTTTATTTTTGCGCTGCAACGCTACCGCCCGTCTACGTTCTACGCTTTTGATGAGGTGGATATGTTTCTGGATGGGGCAAATGTGGAGCGATTAGCTAGAATGATAAAACGACAGTCTGAACAAGCCCAGTTTATTGTTGTGAGTTTGCGGCGACCTATGATTCAATCGGCTGAGCGTACAATTGGTGTTACTCAAGCGCGGGGAGCTTATACTCAAGTCATAGGACTTAAGTTGTAGTCTCAGTGTCTCAGTTGACGATCGTGTTGAGTGATATATGTACTTAATAAATCAGGATTAGAGTTAGAATGACATCCGAACAAATTTGCCAACGCTCCGATATTCTCGGCACTCAGGTCATCACCCGCGACAGAGGTAAACGCTTGGGTGTAGTCAGTCAATTGTGGGTGGACATCGATCGGCGGGAAGTTGTGGCGATCGGTCTACGTGATAATATATTTGCGGTCGCTGGACTACCGAGGTTTATGTTCCTCAGCAATGTCAGCGAAATCGGCGATGTGCTGTTGGTGGAAGATGAAAGTGCGATCGAAGATGATGTTGATGTTGAAGTCTACAGCATTTTGATTAACAGCGAAGTGATCACCGAAACCGGCGAACTTTTGGGAAGGGTGCGAGGCTTTAGGTTCGACCCCGAAGACGGTAAGTTAGTTTCTATAATTATCGCTTCCCTGGGAATCCCCCAAATCCCTGACCAAGTTCTCAGTACCTATGAGTTGGGGATTGAGGAAATTGTCAGCAGTGGCCCGAACCGCTTGATTGTGTTTGAAGGTTCCGAGGAAAGGCTGAGACAGCTTAGTGTGGGTTTGCTGGAGCGCGTCGGTTTGGGCCAAGCACCTTGGGAACGCGAAGAGGACGAGCAAGGTTATTATCCGAAACCCGTGGCTACGGGAAATCAATTGGGCCCGGGCGTGCGGATTCCTGCACCGGAAATGCGCAGCCGAGTAGCGCAGCCTGTGGTTGAGGAAGTTCCTTGGGATGAGGATTCGCAGTGGAATCGGCCGCCGGTACGCCAGCCGCAGCAGATGCGCGTGATGCAGCCTCAGCCGATCGACGATTATGATGAGTACGAAGAGGATAATTGGGGCGGCGAGGAGGACGATTACGAGGACGATGAGTACGAGGCGAAGCAGTACAGCCCTGAGGTTTCTAGCCCGAAGGAGTCGGTGGTTGAGTACGAGTACGAGGATGATGTGGAGGCTGATGCTTGGGCTGACGATGAAGCGCCGAAGCCTTACAAGGCTCCTCGCGTGAATATCCCTGAGAAGACTAAGACTCCTGAGTATGAGGAAGAGGCTGGTTATTAGGAATTAATCAATTAGCTCAAACCAATATTTTGCACTCTTCTTAAGGACGGGCAAGATGCCCGTTCCACAATCAAGTTTATTTTTTGTGGAACGGGCATCTTGCCCGTTGCTGATGTCAAGAACAGGCTTTCCGGCCTGTTCCACAATAAAATTCATCTCTTGTGGAACAGGCCGGAAAGCCTGTTCCTAAACAAGTAATTGAGAATGGTGCAATATCTCAGTTTAAACCAATATTTTGTAGGCACGGGTTTTACGAATAATATTTAATTCTGGCAAACAATCGAGTGGGGTAGATTGGGGGATGCAGTAAAGGCGCTGAATCTAATTAAATTAGATCGATGAACTATAGCAATCCTAAATGATTTTCTGTAGGGACACGGCATCTTGAGTGTCCCTACAGATGGATTTTGGGGAAATCACATTTATGTTCGCGGTAGGGATAATGATTTAGGATTGCTATAGATAATACTCGCATGGCAGTTTACTATACTTTGGCTGACATTTCATCTTATGTTAATGATCCAAAAAGATTTTGCTAAAAATGTTGTTTTCAGATTAATAACTTATATAATTATCCCAATATTTATATCTGCCGGCAGTGCTGAAATTGTCTTGAGAGTTGCGGGATACAAACCCTGGCAAATAGAAAATGTCGATGTAGCAGTCGAACCAAAAGGTAACTTTTTCACCAAAGATTCGGATCTCGGCTACAAGCATTTGCCGGGAAAGTTCAAGGTCACGCTTAACGGCAATTACTCATTTAAGGCAACTCATCTCAATAATAGTTTAAGGATAACACATTCACTCAATACTTACAATCAATTGTCAAACAAGCCGGAAATATGGATATTTGGCTGTTCTTTTACCTACGGTTGGTCATTGAATGACAGCGAAACTTATGCTTGGTTGCTGCAAGAGAAATTACCTAAATATGAAATAGTAAATTTTGGCGTTAACGGCTACGGCACGCTGCACTCGTTTATTCAATTCAAAGAAGCACTGAAACAAGGAAAAAACCCAAAATAGCGGTGATTGCTTATGCGGGATTTCACGATAGGCGCAATACTTTATTGAGGGCGAGAAGCAAGCAAATGGTTGCTTGGAATAAACTCGGCATTCTGTTGCAGCCCGATGCTAGGCTGAGTGGAGAAAATAATTTTACCTACAGCATGGCTAAACTGGAATATCGCGAGTGGCCGCTGATGCGGGTTTCAGCATTGGTGAATTTGCTGGAGGTTAATTACAATCAATTTGAGGAGGGATTGTACAAGAGTCATGATGTTTCTAAGGCAATTATTAAAGAGTTTCACCGCGTGGCTGAGGCTAATAATGTTAAGTTGGTTGTGGCGGGAATTAATGCCGGTTCTGCTAAGATGTTGGATGAGTTGAGTCAGGAGGGAATTGCTACGGCTGATATTTCGGTTGATTTGAAAATACCGGGAAATAATAATTTGCCTCATGATATTCATCCCAGTGCGGTGGCGAATCGGCAATATGCGGAAAAGTTGGATGTTTTTTTGCAAGGTACTGTTTTAAAGTAAAGTTAACGAACCGCGTGTAGGCTGCGCGAAGAACGCGAAGGAAGAAAGAGGAAGTTTAGGAATTATTTGGGGTTGTTCGAGTGATGGGATTATTTGATTTTAAGTTGCGTCGCAAGTTTCTGATTGATGGGTTGTTCCTGTTTTTGCTGGTTCTGGCAACGGTTGGATTAACGTCAATTTATGTATCTAGCGAACGTACTTTTTATTGGTGGGATTACGCGGGATACAACACCGCTACAGTTAACACAGCTAATTTATTTCGAGACTCGCCGGATCAAGCATGGCGCGGAGTTATAGATTCGCTATCTAAAGAAAAAAACCTGTTAATCACGCTGCCATTAGTGCCGTTTATTCTTTTATTTGGCGAATCTCGGCTGAGTTACATTCTCAGCATTTCGCTGATTTATGTGCTGCCGTTTCGCCTGTTGTTGGGGGCAATTTCTGTACAGCTAATTCCAGTTGATCCGCGCCGGGTGTTTTGGTCAACTGTGCTGCTGAGTTTATTGATTCCGATGAGTTGGATACCGACTCTGCGGGGATATCTCGATACTGGCGGCTGTGTGTTTATAGCGTTGGCAATTTGGGTTTATTTGCAGGATGTTAAGCTGAAATTTTGGTGGAAGATGCCGTTAATTGGATTGTTTCTGGCGGCGGCGATTCTGTTGCGGAGACATTTTGCTTATAGTGCGATCGCATTTTTGGGTGCGGCTAGTTTACAGGCTTTGGTGGAGTTTTGTGTACAGTATAAAAATCCCAACTCAGTTATGAATTTTGATGGGGACGCTGCTCAAAGCCATCCCACAATTTATTTAGGATTTCTAGATAAAATTATTCAAAACAAAGCGTGGAAAAATTTGTTTGAATCTGGCGTTAAATTGGGTTTGATAGCTGCAACTAGCTTGACTGTTTTAATGTTGGTAGCGGGGGATTTTACTCGCAGTGCTCTGACAGTTAATTACGGCAATTTGTATGCTGCTTGGAGTTTACCTGTTAATGATATTTTAACTCGTTATGCGTCTTTTTACGGTTTGGGAACTTGGGTGCTGGTACTGATTGGTTTTTCGGCGGGGATTCTCACCCGAATGCTGGTTCCTAGGGCGACTATTTTTGTTTGTTTGTTTGGGGTTTTGTCGCTGGTTGAATGGTTGTTGGTGTTGCGTTACGGCTACTTGCACTATACAATTCATCTGACACCGATCGCACTTTTGGGTTTGTCAGCATTTTTCTGGACAACTTGGCTGACACTCAAGGGAAAAATCCGCTATTTGATGCTGGGCGGGGCGGCTTTTTACCTGATTGTGAATGCAGCCGTCGGGTTGATTCCTGTGAAGGTTGATTTGTCAAGACTGTTTGTGAGTAATTTTGGGCCGTTAGTGCGATCGGACTACGGCGAAGTTGTAAAATTAGTAGAGTTTCTGCGAAAATTAGCACCAAATGAGGAACCAATTTATATTGCAGGTGCTTCTAACAGTTTTAATGCTAATGTACTCAGACAAGCTAATCGCAAATTAAACCCGCCGGAGGGTTGGTGGAAACTAAATACCATCGGGAGGCCGCAAATTGACTCCCGCGATACTTACCCGCTACCGGAGTTATTACAGGCGCAATATGCGGCGGTTGCTACACCTTTTCAGCAAGTATTGGCTGGTGATGAGCAAGTTTTGCGATCGCACGAGCAAGATGTTGTTAAAGTTATCTATGATGTCTTTACTCAAAACTGGGAAATTTCCCGCGATTTTCAGTTGTTACCAGAACAGTTTAAGTTAGAAAACGGCGTGACTGTCAGCATTTATCGGAGAATTCGTCCCACGGATACAGGCACAGCAGTTCGCACTTTATACGCGATGCAGCAACAAATAGGCGATCGACCAGGCACACAGTTAGATTGGATTAGTTTGCAGCAGTCAGTCTACACAAGTGCTAATTATTCAGTCAGTCGAGAATCTGATAACCTATATAAAATTGTAACTCATCCCATTAAAAATAGCACTAAACTCGATACTTCTTTTCTGTATTTAGGTGCTATTTCAGACAGGGTGCAAGTTACCGGCAAACTCACTTTACTTAACCAGCAATGTCCGGGAGTTGCCCTGCGCTTGACTTTGTGGGACAAACAAGGTAAGTTGATAGACTCTGCGAAGATGGAGTATGGTGGCAAAAGTGCGATCGATCTAAATCTATCTGTTGGGGGTAAAAATCCAGTTTATTTGCTGCTTGAAGTATTGAGTAACGACAAACAGGATTTAACAAAGCAATGTCAACTGGAGATTAACAATTTAGCTGTCGATAGGTAAGTTGAACCGCCAACAGACAAGTTTGCATCAATCATGAATTAATACGGAAACCGCAGATTGCAGGCGGATAAACACAGATGAACGCAGATATATTTTAGGATGATTTGGGAATGAGCGATCGAGGTATAATGCAGAAATATCAAAAATCTAACAAGTATTTTAATCTATCTCTCTATACTTTTGTCATCATCGGTTCCCTGATGGCAACTGGCTATATTTTCCCCATTGGTGGCAATTTTCCCGAAGTGCCACCAATTGAATTTATGCTAAATCCTGAACTGTACAAAAACGATTATTACGTTCAGGAAATGGTTAAGTTTAATCCCCGATACTACTATTATTATATCATCTATTTGTTAGCCAACTTCGGAACAAGCATTCCCCTAGCGCATTTTATTTATCAATTCCTCGCCTTCGGTTCATTTATCCTAGCTTGCTACGCAATTATCAAGATTTATACTAATTCCAAACTGTCCGCCGCAGCGCTGGCTTTTTTATGTATAGCGGCTTCATTTACAGATGTTGGCAACACGCTGATATTTTCCACTAAATCAGTACCGAGTACCTTCGCGATGGGCTTCGCAATCTGGGGAATTTACTTTAGTTTGCGGCGAAAATGGTTGACAGGATATTTCTTTTTTGGACTAGCTTGTTTGCTGCAATTCTTAGTGGGTTTGCTACCGGGATTAATGATGATTCCCGTTTTAGTGATTGAATCTGTAAGACGGCGGAAGATTAAAACGTTGATTTGGGCGATCGCGCTTTTAGGCACAATGGCAAGTATAGTATACGTACCGATGTTATTGACAGGTACTACCAGCACTCACACTATCGACAATGCCGAGTTTGTCTTCATTCACGCCCAAGTTCGCAATCCCCACCACATCCTCCCGTCAAATTGGGCTGTCGGGAATTGGTTCAACTTTATCTGTTTTATTCTTGGCGGCTTGCTTTGCATCAAAAAAACAAATTTACTCCCAAAAGAAGACAAAATAAATTTTTACGTAATTCTCGGAACCTCAATCTTTGCACTATTCCTAAATTACATATTTGTCGAAGTTTACCCCCAGGCTTTTATTGCCAAACTACAACTAGCTAGAACAGTACCTTTTGCTCAAATAATTATATTTATTGCTGTTGCTTTGACGTTAGATGAAGTTGGCCCACAAAAACAAGCACCTGTTAGCTTGCTGGTACTCTCTGTAATGACTTTGCCTTTTCGAGGTGTCATTTTCTTAGGATTCGCAGTTTGGCAAAATAAAAACTACATACTTCCCCAAAAATACAATATATTGTTGTGGATTTTGGCAGCAGGAACGTTTGTATTTAGCTTAACATATCCGCTGACTGATTCATCGGAAATAATAGGCGAGCGACTAATCACCCTCCCAGTCTTTTTCTCAATTCTCGCCTTTCCATTAATTCTCGAAAAAACATCATTTGCTACATCTATCAAACAAACTATCACTCATATTTTAGCATTGCTAGCTACGGCAATTTTAGTTTTGGGAGTAGCAGGAATTCTACCCAAACCCATATTAAATGTATTTCAAACAAGAATTAATATCAATGCCCTTCCCACCGACGATTTAAGCAGATTAGCTGTGCGATTTTCGCAAGTTAGCAGCCCAGACGCACTCGTATTAATTCCACCATCAGTTACCAATTTCCAGTTTTTATCCCAAAGAGCGATTGTCGTTAACTTCAAGAACTTTCCTTTTACCGACAAAGGTATTAAGCAGTGGAAAAATCGCATGGAAGCTGTTTTAGGAGCTCCCTTAAACCCGCAAATGATTTGGGGAGGAAATGACTTATTCATCCGCCGCAGCAGTGCGGATTTAGTCAAAGTAGCTATAAACTATCATGCCGATTATATCCTGACTCGCAGCGATTGGCATCCAAATATTGACGGAGAAATAGTAGATAGACAAGGTAAATGGATTATCTTTAAAATCAGGTAGCCGACAGACAGGGCGGGTTTTTGAGATTGTCAATTATTGGCAAATATTGTTGGTGAACCCGCCCCTACCATAGACACATCTGCGTTTATCTGTGTTTATCTCCCCGACATCTGCGGTTAAACATCAAAACCCGAATCATCAATAATTTCACAAATCTGCTTGTCCACATAATCAGCAGCCACATTCCGCGCAATCAACTCAGCCAAAATTCCTAAAGAAATCAATTGTACCGACAGAATTGTACACAAAATTCCAAAAAATAACAAAGGTCGATTACCGATAGGCCCAAAACTCATCCCCGCCAAATTGAGAAACCAAATAACAATCAAATAACCAAGCGAAATAGTGCCCACCAAGCCAAAAGACAATCCCAATCCCCCAAACAAATGACCCGGTTTGTGCAAATAGTGCGTTGTGGCTAACACCGTCAACAAATCAATAAAACCCCGCGCATAACGTTCCCAACCATAATTAGATTTACCATGTTTTCGCGGATGGTGTTCGACAACTACTTCGCCAATTTTAAAGCCTAAATTATTTGCTAATGCTGGAATATAGCGGTGCAATTCCCCGTACAATTTAATCGACTGCAAAACTTCCCGGCGATAAGCTTTAAAACCGCAATTCATGTCGTGCATTTTTACTCCAGTCATCAAACACGCAACGGCATTAAATAGCTTGGAAGGTAAGGTTTTAGAAAGCGGGTCGTTCCGCTGTTTGCGCCAACCAGAAACTAAATCGAATCCCAATTCTAAACTATCTAAAAATTTGGGAATTTCGGCTGGGTCGTCCTGCAAATCGGCATCAAGAGTAAAGATAATTCTCCCTGCTGCATTGCGAAATCCGGCTGAAAGTGCGGCGGATTTGCCAAAGTTGCGGCGCATTTTTATGGCTTTAATGAGTTTAGGATGTTGGCTGGCTAATTCTGCAATTTCTTGCCAAGAAGCATCGCGGCTACCGTCGTCTATAAAAATAACTTCGTAACTGTCATTTCCGGTTTGGGACATGACAATTTGGATTCTTTCAAACAACATTTTGAGCGTTGCTTCTTCGTTGTGAACGGGAATTACGAAACTGAGATTTTTTGGCATGGGGCTATTCTATTTCATTGGTGTTGTTAATGATATTTTTTTTATTAACCGCAGAGGGCGCAGAGGGCACAGAGGAGAATACAGGGAGGTTTTTTAGTTTGGATTGATAACTTGGGAGTTTCGCAAAGCTACCCAGCCTTGACGGTTTTTAAATGAGGCATAGGCTGTCAATAATGTATCTGTTGGTGATGTTTGAACGTATCCTTTCCAAGCTGCTAATTGATAGGCTGGGCCAAACAATTTCACTAAGTCTGGACGCGGAAATCCTGACATTGCGAAACCTCGAACGACATTTTCTTGGTTAAGAATGGCAATACATTTGACATTATTTTCGGGGTCTCCCACCCAGCCAATTACTCTGGAGGCGGCTGGTGCGAGGGTAGTTACTGTATCAAAATATCCGGGTACTCCGTCTTTTGGTGCTGAGAGTAAATTGGGATTAATTTGTGTGTCTAATGCTGCACAAAAATTGTGTTTTTTGATGTTTCGATTGAATGGTACTAAGTTGTTAGTTTTTAAAGCATCGATTAATCCGACAAAGGCCGCCGGTTTGTTGCCTACTTTGTCTTTAATTAATGTTATGTCGGTGATGCCTAATTGCAGTGACAGTGCTACTAATGGTTGATAGGTTGCTCTGCGGGCGATCGCCATTGCAGTTTCGCCGCCCATCCCGTACATTAAAATCACGGCGACTGTGGCGACTGCAAACAGCGGTGTCAGCCAACGTTCTTGAATTCTCGGTATCGGCTGAAACTCCCGCACAGCAAGCACTGTGAGAACAATTGTACTCATCCAAAACAAGGCTGGAAGTGTGGCGTAGCGGGAAGCGGTGGCTTGTTCGATACCAAATCCCGATCGACTAACTGCGGCCATTAACGCCGTTTGCAGCGCGTACAATTGGATTGACAGCCAAGGTAGCCAATTTAGGCGATCTACTTTTTTTACAAATAGCCAATAACAGACAAAACCCACTACAGCAATCAAACCAATTATACCAATAAATGACGCAATAATAATATTTTCCGTAAAAATTCCACCGAGATAAATTGGAATATATTCGACAGTTTTGAGCGGGTTAACTTTAGTTAAAGAAGGGTGATTTGCGGGCGTTTTATAAGTTAAAAAATAAATGCCAATTACTGCAATCGAAGCAGCAAAATAAAAATAAGTTATCTGCCGAGGAAACCGCAGCACAATCGCAGCACCACACAATATCGGCCACAAACCCAAAGGAGTGCTGTAACTAACACAGCCTAAAATTCCAAACACAATACTACCAATTACCCAGTTATTTGGTTTCCATCCCTCGTTTCCAGACTTTGCCGGGGAATGAATATCCAGAGATTCCGCCTCTCTTTTCTCTAACAAAAGCCTCGCATAAAATTGCAAACAAAATATCGAACAAATTACAAAGAAATTAGCAATTATCCAGTGAACACCGCTGAATCCCCGCATCCAATTATGAGCCGCCGCCGGAGTAAAACTAAAAATAGAAATGCTCAGGACAATTAAGATAAATTGCAGAGGATCGCGCCTCAAGTTTAATGGCAGCAAAGCAATTAATACGTGGCACTGAATCAAAGCCAAAAACCACGCAACTAAGCACAAACCAATATTTGAACCTTGAGTGACAGCGATATTCAAGGCATAGATAATTGCCGGAATGAAAACAAAATGCTCGTTCGCGCGAAATATCCAATTAAAAGGATTTGTTGAAAAACCATCTACTGAATAAAAATTCCATGTCATCCACCAATAATCAAAATTAGACAAGTCTCCGGCTTGCGATATCAAGTACAAAATATAGGATGCTGGTATGAGAATGCCGAGCACTGATGCGGCAATTAAAATAGATTTTTCTTGAAGTTTCATGGATTTCGGGGGAGATGTTTAATTGATAGGGCAGGTTAAGCTAGATCCCCCCTAACCCCCCTTAAGAAAGGGGGAACAAGAAAGCTCTCAAAGTCCCCCTTTTTAAGGGGGATTTAGGGGGATCTCCGGGGAATAAACAGAACCCCACAGATACAAACTAAACGCAGTAAAGCTTATAACAGATAATTTCCAAACAAGACCCGCCCTTGCTTTTTGAGGTTTACTCAATTTTTTACTTCATTTCTCTTGCTAACATTTGTCTGAGCCCTTGCCGCCAGTGGGGTGGATGGGTTCCCAGAAGTGCTGATATTTTCACCGTGGAAAGTACAGAAAAAGCGGGACGTTTTGCGGGTGTCGGATATTCGGCAGTAGTGATGGGAATTACGCGCTTAATTTTGAGAGGAAAGCCCAGTTTTTCTGCTTCTTCAAAAATGGCGATCGCAAAATCGTACCAACTACAAACACCGCTGTTAGTATAGTGGTAAGTTCCAAAAATTTCCGACCCTAGATTCGGGATAATTTGGGAAGTCGCAGCAGCCAAATCTGCCGTCCAAGTTGGACTGCCAATCTGATCTGCTACTACTCTAATTTCTTCTCTTTCCTTTCCCAACCTCAGCATGGTTTTGACAAAATTACCTTTGCCGCCGTTACCGTAAACCCACGCGGTTCTAATAATAATATGTCTGCTTCCCGCTTGCCGAATTGCTTCCTCACCCGCTAATTTTGACTTGCCGTAAATTCCCAGGGGATTCGTAGAATCTGTTTCGAGATAAGCAGAACCGCTGCTGCCGTCAAATACATAATCAGTGGAAAAGTGAATCAAACTTGCTCCCAATTTCTCGCATTCTTCTGCAAAGATTCCGGGTGCAATGCCGTTGACTGCGAGTGCTAATTCTGGTTCGCTTTCGGCTTTGTCTACCGCAGTGTAAGCGCCGGCATTCACGACTAAATCTGGTTGAATGTCAGCCATTGCTTGACGGATGGTTTCGGGTTGGGATAAATCGACGCGAGTGCGATCGACTGCAATAACCTCTCCCACAGATAATAAGATTGGCTGCAATTCTTGAGCTAGCTGTCCGCTGCCGCCTGCGAGTAAAATTTTCATTATTAAAACACTTGAGCTCTTTTCAACGTTTGTCCAGCTTTGTCTTTGGGTGATAAAATTGGTTCGGCACCATCTAGCGGCCAGTCGATCGCCAAATCCGGGTCATTCCATACAATACACCGTTCGTGTCCCGGTGCATAGTAATCTGTAGTTTTGTACAAAACCTCAGCAATATCTGATACTACTAAAAAACCGTGAGCAAAACCCGCAGGCACCCAAAGTTGCCGTTTATTTTCTGCACTCAACAAACAGCCCACAGACTTGCCAAAAGTCGGCGAACTTTTTCTAATATCCACCGCTACGTCAAATATTTCGCCCGCAATTACCCGCAGCAATTTACCTTGAGGCTGCTGCATTTGGTAGTGCAAACCGCGCAGGACATTTTTAGAAGACTTGGAATGATTGTCTTGAACAAATTCTGCCGTTACGCCTGTTTTTTCTACGAAAGCTTGGTGATTGAAACTCTCGAAAAAGAAACCGCGATCGTCTCCAAAAATTTTCGGCTCAATTATCAAAACTTCAGGTATTTCGGTAGATATAACGTTCATAGTGGTCTGTATCGCGTGATAAACTCATACTCAGTCTATGGTATCTTACTATGAAAACTGACACATATCTCAAAAAGTTGTACGCCAACCGATTTGATTCCCGACAAATGCAAGCCAAGGTGGCACTCTGGAAAGTTTTGATTGACGATTTTTTACAAAATTATGTTCCTCCCAAGTCGGCGGTTTTAGATATTGGCGGCGGTTATTGCGAGTTTATCAATCAAATTCGGGCTCAAGAAAAATGTTTAATTGACCTAAATCCTGATTCCAAATTATTTGCTGAGGCTGATGTCAAAGTGCTGAATATTGATGTGCTTAACTTAGAAGATCGTACTTTTTTTAGCGAACAGTTCGATCGCATTTTTATCTCAAACTTTTTTGAACACCTCCGCAACAAAGAGGAACTTGTAGAAATTATCTCGTTTTGCTTTGACGCGCTGAAGCCTAGCGGTTCTCTTTTGGTAATTCAGCCTAATTTTAAATACTCTTACAAGGAATACTACGATTTTATCGACCATCAATTACCGATTACGCACTTATCGCTGCAAGAGCTTTTACAAACTGTGGGGTTTAAAGTTGAGGAAATGATACCGAGATTTTTACCGTTTTCAACGAAAGGGCGGCCGGCTTCGCCGTTGCTGTTAAAGATTTACTTAAAATTGCCTTTTTTGTGGCGGTTTTTGGGCGGGCAAATGTTTGTTAAGGCATCGAAGTTATAAGTTATAATAGTCTGCGGTTAAAACCGCCCCTACACAAACGAAGTCCGCCTTCGCGGACTGAAGAACGTGCGATCCTCTGCGAGGGCTTCGGTAACGCAATTCTCGACTCACTACCCAATCCAATTTTCTTTAATATCTGTTAAAAACCCGGTTTCTTTGACCTTGATCTGTAAGTCCATCATCAATTCAAAAATCAATGAATTATCGCAAGCTGATACCGTTAATATTCACAGCACTAATCCCAATTCATAGTGCAATTTCCCCCTCCTTAGCCCAAAGTATCGCAACGCAAAAACAAAACATCGCCCAATCCGAAACCAAAGGCAATATAGCGCGTCAAGCAGCCGTACCTGCATACTGTGCGCCTGATGAATACAAAGAGTTTTTTGAGAATTTCGTGAGGGGAAAAGACCGTCAAGGGACGGATATGCGATCGACTTACACAGCAAATCGCATTGAAGTGCGAAATTATGAAATTCCCAGCCAATTGCTGGAAGTGATGCGCCGCCAAGACGATGAATTTAGTATTAGCTTGCGGGATTATCGTTGGGTTATCCTTGTCCCTTCTAGTGTCGATAATAGTCCTTATACCAGGCTAAAAATTGATTTGAGGCGCGTCTCTAAAGACAGGTTTCGAGTGGATTATATCAAGGCTCAATACAAGTACACTGGAAATACTACTGGTACGGAGTCAGAAGATTTAGTCAAAACCTATGGACAACCGGGGGCTTATGTTTTTCAGCATCGTAATGGCTGCTGGAATTTGACGCAAAAATTGCGATCGACTAGGCGATAGAAAATTTCGTTTTTATCTGATATGTTGCACAATAGTCAGAAACCGGGAATAGGAGCAAAAACTCAACGCCAAAACGTATATTTTTCGTTAATAAACCCAGTTTCTTTAAGCTTATTGATAATGGTGCAACATCTCAGTTTGAATCGCACTTGCCGAAAACGAAAACATGGATTTTCTACAAAGTGCGATCGCACACCGCCCCTAAAGCTTTAAGCGTAGCTTGATCGGCATCCGCAAAACCCCTAACGCGCGCAATATTCATGCCATCATAAGGTATGTCTATCAAAGTTTTTAAGCACTCACCGACAAAAAACCCGTTGAAAAGGTAGAAAACTGGAGAAAGATTTGTGAATGGCTGGAGGACGCAGGATATCAAACTCAGTCGTCTGCTGAAGCTCAATCAGGTGATTGTTTACCCATAAAATTTTTAATAAAAAAAGCCAATATAATTCTCGACAAAAATCAAATAATAGTTGATATTAACCTGCGGATAGTAGCCTCTTCACCTTCAGAAATTCCCATTATAGAAAACTTCGACCTCAATGGCAATAATTAACACTGCCGAAAATGGCGTTACACCCGAAGGGATGAAACAGGACAGCGCACTGCCGTTTCCCTACCGCAGAATAAATGGTTTTATTACCCAATTCGACAAAACATCTGCGGTGCAAAAAATCCCTATAAAATCGAACTCAAAACCACCTCATTAGCAGCAATCCAATCATAAATATCCTGTAAAGCCGCCTCCGGCCCAATCCTAGGCTTCCATCCAGTTTTCTCCATCACCCTAGAAGCATCGGTAATAAAAATCGGAATATCCCCCGCCCGTTCCTCCAAAACCGGATTAATTGCAATCGATTTACCCGCAATTTTGCGGCACAAATCAGTTGCTTCAACCAAAGAAAGACTGTTTTTAAAACCGCCACCGACATTGAAAACTTCGCCGTCAAATTCAGCAAAATGTTCTAACTGATAATTAACTAACCTCAGCAAATCTTCAACGTGCAGCAAATCCCTAACTTGCTTCCCGCTGCCGCCAAAACCGATATAACTCAGCGATTTTTCAAAATAGTGCGCCGCCACCCACAAGCCGTAAACTCCCTGATCCACTTTACCCATTTGCCAAGCACCGGTAATTAAGCCGCAGCGGTTAATAATTGCCTGCACGTTGTATGCTTCCCTGTATTCCTCAATCAGTAATTCGGAAGCTAATTTAGTTGCTCCGTAAAGCGAACGGTGTCCTTTTAATGGGAAGTCTTCTGATATGCCCAACTCGGATATACCGGGTAATGTTTGCTCAGGGCCGATCGCAAATCTCTCATCCAACTCCAACAGCTTAACAGATTTCACGCTGGCGATCGGATAAACCCGACTCGTAGACAAAAACAACAAACTCGCACCAGTCTGTCTCGCCAACTCCAAAACATTCACAGTACCCAGTAAATTCGTCTGCAAAACGTACTGAGGCGAACTAAAACCAGCCAGTACAGAAGGCTCCGCAGCGCAATCGATAATGCAATCAGGGTTGAGTGCAACTGGCTCTAAATCAGCCGCCGTGCGAATATCCCCGTAAACAAACTGAATTCCGCAACTTTTCAGCCTCGGAATATTCAATTCTGATCCCCGGCGGCGCAGGTTATCTAAACAAATTATTTGCCATTCTGGGTGAAGTTTCTTCAGGCCAATTGCCAAACAACTGCCGATAAAACCCGCACCGCCTACAATTAAAATTCTTTCAGGCATTGACTCAACTTTCTTAGAGGATTAATTACTGCTGTTAAATTATTGAAAAATTGTGTTGAGGTATGCCTCGCATTAAAATTGAGTCATCTTGTCAATGAATTTTGACAACTATTCTGGTTCAATTCCCAAAGCCCGCAACTGATTCGCTAATCTATCGGCCCGCTCGTGGGCTTGTGCAGCTTGTTCTTGGGCCTGTGCAGCTTGTTGCTGTGCTTGCAGTGCAGCTTCCTCTGGCGTAGCAACTAACTGACCATCTGGGGTAAAATAACGCAATTTCCCATCGTAAATTCCCAGATATAATTCTAGTACCTCACTCCACAATCTACCAAATTCATTGGCAAGAATAGCTTGATATTCTTGACCAATTAGACGAAAACCAGCAAATTCCAAATCTTCAGGATCGAACCAAAAGTATTCGGGCGTTCTAAACCGATTTTGATATAATATCTTTTTTTCGTTGCGATCGACTCTGGCGGTAGAACTAGATAGCAATTCGATAATTAGATCGGGATATCTCCCCTCTTCTTCCCAAACTACCCAGGAACGACGCGGACGTTTTTCGGTGTCGGCGATCAGAAAAAAATCAGGGCCGCGAAAATCCCGATTTTTCAATTGTTGCTGGCTGTAGTAAACCGTCAGATTTGCTCCAACAAAAAAGTCATTGCGTCCGCGCCATTGCCATTCCAAACAGGCAACTAATAATGCTAATTGAATATAATGTAGGGAACTTTCCATTTCTGGCTCATCACTTTCAAGTTGACTGGCATCTGGCATCAATCTTGCCATTTCTTGGGCTGTAAAAACCATGACTTAATCCTCCCAATTTAGTATTTTTTTTTCAACCAAATTTCCCCATAGCCTCCTAATTTAAATTTTACCGCGCGATCGCACTTTTGAGCTATTTGACCATTTTTTCGTAACCATTCCGCAGGTTGCGCCCATTACCTAAGTTGCCAGGGCGAACGCATCTAAATTTTATGTTAGCAGAACCTGGTATATTGGAGAATGATTATTGAGTGCCTACCAAATAT
>NZ_JAUBVR010000055.1:0-42095 GCF_036705955.1 Microcoleus sp. A6-C6
AAGTTAAGACTTTGGATTCAATCCAGTAAAGCAAAACTTTCCATTATATCATAAAATTATTTTGCAAGAGGTCTATTAACTTGCCACACTCGCATTCTTTTAATTGCTTCCGCTACTGCACTTTGCCCAGCAGCCGCTACTTTGAGTTTTGAGAGGCTGCTGTGTTCCTGTACAATTCGGATTAAAGTTTCTTTTGGAGTGACTCGCAAAGCTTCTACCCAAGAAGCCGGTGCCGTTGTTGCTGAGGTAGAAGAACTGCAAGCAATTGTCCCCAACAATAGCGATAGGGCAGTAAAAACTGTCAAACCAATGCGAAACCAATAACCAATTTGATTTAACCAAACCGGAGGCTTGACAATTCTTTGACCGCCGGCTGTCTGTTGTTCTACTCGATTTTCTCGAAGCATTTTTACTCCTTAAATAACAAATTAAGGGCAAGGGAAGGAATTGAAAAGATAGGATACTTGGCTTCAGTAAGCAGTGGCTATCTATTTTGCCGTCAATTTTAATGACTTTCTTGATTTATGAGACAAGATTGCATAAATCTTTGAGTGCTCAGTGAACCGTAGATGTAAAGCAGCTCAACACAGCTCAACGCAGATGGATTTCAAGAAGAGCGAGCGAATGAATGCAATGCAAGTCTAATGGGAGAGTCTAGCGGTGGCAATAGTAACTAATAACCCCCAGATTAGCATCAGAAAAAATTGCTGATTTCGTTTCTGAAGAAGTCGAACTATAAACCACATTCCCACCAAAAAAAAGCTAATGAATGGCGCAGCACCGATACTCCAACTAGCATTTAAAGTAATACGATCGCCCACCGAGTTGGTTATGCCATTGCTGTCGCCCGAATTAGCTCGGCAATTGTCGCTGGCATTGTGGTTGTAAAGCTCTCGGACTTTCTCTCCATACTGTTTGAGAGAGTAGCCACCTAAATTATCGGAATAGCTGGCATCAATTTTACTGCCAGAACCCCCAAAGTGTTTCTGGGCTACTCGCTCGATTATGCGATCGCCCCTAAACACCTGTCCAGTTTTAGGATCAATTTCCTGCTGGCTGCTGGCTACGTTCTCAGCCACAGAATTTTGCAAAACTTTATCCTGAACAGCAGGAGGAAAATATTGAAACAGTTCCTCCGTTGTAGGTTTTTGACCTCTGTTGACTCTCAGGAGGAAGTCAGTACCCCCAGAAATTGAGCTGACAGTACGCTGCACATCTTCCCGGTAACTCATAAACCGATAGCGACCCAGGGCTCGCCCGCAGTTGTGGCTGCCGGAGCTACAAACAAGCTCGCCAATGGCTTCATAGTCGCCACTGCCTACACTTTCCATATTGGTGATTCCTTCAGAAAGTTTCGCTAACGCCTCCCCTAATGAAGCCACATCCACACCGCTAACGTAAGTCGCGGGGCGCGCGCACTCTCGCTTTGATTCAGGTACCGGCTGAGTTGGTAAAGCGTTTTTTTTCGTTTTATTTGAACTCAGCGGTTTGGAAGGTTTTGTTTCGGATGCGATGCCTTTTGAACGGGAAATACTGTTAGAAGAACCGCCCTCCAATCGACCGACAAATATCGGCGAATTAACGCTGTAACTGAGAAACGGAACTGGGCCAATAATGTAAGGCGATTTGCCGCAGGGCAAACTCAACCTGAAGTACAGAGCCGTGTCAACAGTATCGCTGGTTTCTGACGGCTCCATTACTACTACTTTAAACACTTCCCCAAAAGGATGTCTGCCCGTCGGTTCCCAACCAGTCAAACAGCCAGAACCGCCTCGCACTTCCTGATATTTGCCACTAATCCACTGCTTGCCTTCCAGCGGCCCTGTGGCGCGGCGGCCGACGTTTTCCATGTCGTCGAGTTCGATATAAGCGCAATCTTTATCGCAGGCTACCGCAAATCCTTCTACATCAGAACCGGAAATTGTGTTATTGCGCTTGCTCTCGTACCGACTGTAAATCATGTCAATTCGCATGACTGTGCTCCCAATGGACGCAATAGGAACAGGGAAACTCGAAAGCGGGACTTGACTCAGCAGCGGAATATTGCTGATGAGTTCCTCTGACCAGCCCGAGAACTGTTCTAAATTTACGCTATTAAGGTTGGGGATTTGTGCGATCGTAAATTGAGATAGGTCAATTTGGTTAAGTTTTGCCTGCGCTAGTTGCGGTACTTGTTTTATGGCTTGACCAATTGGTAATTGGGTGAGATTTTGGTTCACTCCGGCTATTTGAGAAAATAAAGAAGCAATTGGAGCAACATCACTCAAGGGAGATTGACCCAGATTCGGGACAATTTCAGCCAATAAACCAACTGTTTGCTTGCCAGCTAAGGGAAATTCTGATAAGCTCAACTTCTCTAAGTTGATACCCCCTAATGCCAATTTTTCAATTCCTTGCAAAGAAAGAATTTCAGCTTTTAGATCGTTAATGTCCCCCAGCTTTAAGATTTGGTCAACAAAAGTGCCAGCTTGCCAGCTTCGACCGCCAGAACTTCCAGAATTAGCAACTGCTGGCAGGGAACTCAAGGTAATCTGATTCAAATCTGGCAACAAAACCCTAGATTGTTCTTTTTCCCAGATTTTAGTAGGTAAGGGACTGGCGCTAGCAATTGATGCAAAGCTTAGGAAAGTAGCGCAGATGAAAGCAAAAAGTAGGCAGAGTGTACTGACAGCTATTAAAGCAGATCCTACCTGGCTTGATTTGTTGAACTCCTTTGTACTGTTCATAAAAATCCTACGTCAATTAAATTTTGGGTAAAAAATCTGCTCTATTTTTAATGATTTTGCCAAGATATATACTGGTTTTAAAACATCATAAAAAATAGAGCAGCATCTCAGAAATAACCCGTCATCTAAATCTGCCTATCCTTAATCCTTTCCCTCTCCACATCTTCCCTCTCTGTTTTTTTTACTCAAAGCTCCAGCTCAAACTGTGGATTCGAGCGGACTGCTGAATCTGTCCAAGGAGTATCTGCTAGGTTGGACAAGTCATAGACATTTTCTTGGTAAGCGTCGTCAAAATTACCTTGACGAACTTCCTTTGATGGCGAATAACCGACAGTCAAATCTGGTTCCGATTCGTAACCGGAGTTGGTGTAGCCAGAATTAGGTTCGAGCGAAGAATTGTGCATAGTTTTTTTTAGTTCGCCTGGTGAATACTTCCAAGTTAAATTGCATTTAATGCCTGCCGCCTCACCTCTATGAGCGATTTCATCCAGTAAAAATTACCCCCTCCATTTGGAGGGGGCAGCTTTATGAAGGTTGCCTAACGGCTCTCAGCACTGGGCAATGCTACGAAACTTGTAAAAATGTTTTTTAATAGGCAATACTTCGGACAGTTTTAGATATAATCGAGTCTCCGAAACCATTGCTGCTATGTCAATACGGTTTACTTAAGGCTTGGGAGGATTTAAAATCTTAAAAACAGGAGTATTCATTTTTATTCTAGTACCTCTGTGTTTAACTTTTTTAGATTTAAATTTTAAAACAGGTTTTTTGACAACTCTTGGGTTGTTTTTGTGAACTCTTTGCGGTAAAATTGTATCAAGTATATCTAAATTAAACTAAGTTAAAAAAGGGGATTTCTTTTGGTTCTAATCGCTGAAATTTTGGGACGACACGACAAATAACTCGTAATGTACCCGTGAAAGAAAGACTTAATGGGGAAATTTCTGCACTATGCGCTGTTTGACAAATTGTAAGGATTCAGGTCAAGAATAGTTGAGAGTCCAGGAATATTGTAGTCAGATGAGGGAAAAACAAGAGTCAGCAGCACTGAAAATCAAAATAGTTGAGCAGTGGAGCTATGAGGAACTGGTCAAACTCGTTGGGAGTGCAGAAATATGGTAATGTAGTCAGATGAGCGAAAAACAAGAGTTAACAGCACTAAAATTTGAAGTAGTTGAGCAGTTGGTAGTGCTTTTATGTAAAGGATGGAGGATAATACCTCTATGTCCAGTCTTTTGAGGAGTCTCATCATGAAACCCTATCTAATTTGTCCCACTTGTGGTTCTGACGATGTGATGAAAAATGGGATGACTCGTCGGGGAAAACTTTCACCACAAATGTCGCGACTGTGGTCGGCAGTTTGTCGAAAATCCGAACTTGGACACCCAAAGACACCGACACTTTGGCAAAAATTGAGCTGCTTCTCAAGAGAGCGGATTTCCCTCGCTGGTATTGCCCTCCTTCATGGGCGTTTCTGAGAGCTGGCTCCTCTCATTATGTGAACCACTTGTACGGTGCAATAGAACTCAAAGCCACAGTCATCCCGAAACAAGTTGGAAAACACACCGTCCAAATGGATGAACTCTGGTATGAAAGTAGACGACAAAGGGAATAAACAATGGGTCTGGTTAGCAATGGATACCAAGACTCGGGAAGTTCACGGATGTCATATTGGAGACCGCTCCTCGAAGTCGGCTCAAGCATTATGGGATTCACTACGCTTGTGTCTATCGCCAATGCGCCAAGATTTATACGGATCATTGGGAAGCCTATGCTGCGGTTTTACGCCCGTAAACGGCATAAGTCGGTCGATAAGGAAAGTGGATTAACCAGTTACATTGAAAGATTGAATAATACGCTCAGACAGCGAATTTCGCGATTAGTCAGGAAAACGTTATCGTTTTCTAAGAAGTTGGATAATCACAAGGGTGCTATTTGGAACTTCATTCATGACTACAATCACCAAATCAGATTAGCAATGCTGAAGGCTCAACCGCCTCAATTTTCTCCATCCTTTACATAAAAGCACTACCGAGCAGTTAAGCCGTGAGGAACTGATCAAAATTGTGCTGACACAACAGAAGCTCATAGAAAAATTACAACAAGAACTCGAAAAGCTCAAAGAGAAACAGGCGAGCAATAGTAAGACATCATCGAAACCCCCATCCAGCGATCTACTACAGAAATCAGAGAAAGCCTCTTCTGAGAACTCCTCCTCCTCAGAGTCCGAACCCAAGCGCAAACCAGGAGGACAGGGAGGACATATCGGCAAAACCCGAAAAGGATTTGGGCGAGTAGATAGATATCAAATCAGCACTCCTGAGTCTTGTGAGCATTGTGGCAGCAAAGAATTAAGTGAGATGATTGGTTACAGCAAGCAGCAGGTAGCCTGTTTGGTCGCTAAACCAATTGAAGTAGTGGAATATCAACGAGGGAAGTGTCAGTGCCTAGAATGTGGAGCAATGGTGATGGGAGCGCCAGCGTCCGGGATAGTGCCAGGACAAGACTTAAGTATCGACCTACAAGGATTATTGGTATGGCTAGGTAATTATGGACACATATCCTATGAAAAGCAACAAGAATTTCTGCGGGAATTAGGTGGCATTGAAATTGGGATAGGGACATTATGGAATTCAATGCCACCAGTTTACCGTCAATGTGCAGTAATTTATACTGACCATTGGAGTGCCTATGATTCTGTATTGTAAGCGTAAACGTCATCGCAGTGTAGACAAAAATAGTGGTTGTACCAGCTATCCAATAGCGATTCAACTGCACCTTTCGACAACGAGTATCTCGCTTGGTGAGAAAGAGCTTATTCTTCTCTAAAAAGTTGGAAAATCATATTGCTGCAATTTGGCGTTTTGTGCATCATTATAATGCTAATTTACAACTCCAAATACCTACTTTTATTTGAATTCAGTTTTATTCTCTTGAACCTTTCCTTCAGGGCACTATCCCTTCTTCCTCCTTCTTTCTGACTCTTTCGTCCTGGCTCCTGGCTCCTAACTCCAATTTCTAGCTTGGCTGCATGCAAAAGTGAGATGCTCCCAATGCGATCGTTCAAAAACCAAGTTTATTGCTGAATCGGGAAAAATCCTCCTTCGCACATTTCTTGAATGCTCTCTTTAACCGCCTGAATAATGCGCTCTGTGTCTTCATGAGTGTGAGCGGTGGAGAGAAAGCAGCTACGACCTTCGCATATGAAAATACGCTTTTCGAGTAAGTGAAAAAGTAGCGGATCTATCTCAACCGAGGCAACAGCGCGAAATTGCGATCCGAAATTTACAAGCCAGACAGAAACTTCATTTTCTTTGAAATAAGCATTCAGGGTTTCAACTAGCTGCGAAGTTCGCTGATTCAACTGCTGCTGAAGGGCTGGGCCTTCACTTTTAAGATAGCGCAGCACGGAACGCGCAGCGGCCAGAGCAAGTGGATGCTTGCAAAAAGTGCCGGCAAAAATTGTTGTTTTTACCTGGGGGTAGGAATCATCACCGTAGTTCCACAAACCGCCGTCAATTTTATCCATATAAGCAGCTTTTCCAGCGATAATTCCAATGGGCATACCGCCCCCGACAATTTTACCGTAAGTTGCAATATCTGCCTCAATGCCAAACCACGCCTGCGCGCCACCTTGATGAATTCGGAAACCAGTGACCATTTCATCAAAAATCAGTGCAATTTCTGATTCTTTTGTTAATTGCCGGAGTTGCTGGAGAAATTCTTTGGGTTGCAAATCGAGACGGCGGCTTTGCACCGGCTCCACGAGAACCGCCGCTAATTCGTGCTGATGAGCTTTGATAATTTCCAGGGCATCAGGGCTGCCGTAATCCAAAACTAAAACATCTTCAATAAAATTAGCGGGAATTCCTGGCGCTTTTGGAATGGTGCGTAAATCGCCATTGATCTTTTTTACAACTGCGAGAGTTCCGTCAAAATGACCGTGATAAGAACCAGAAAATAAAGCAATTTTATTGCGTTTAGTTGCAGCTCTAGCTAATCGTAGAGCTGCCATCACCGCTTCAGTGCCTGTATTAGAAAAAGCGACGCGCTCCATTCCCGTTAGTTCGCAGATTAATTCCGCAACTTCTCCGGCAAGTTCTGCTTGAGCACCAATTTGTACACCGCGATCGAGTTGCTGTAATAGGGCTTCTTTAATAAAGGGCGGATTATTGCCTAAAAGATTGATGCCAAATCCCATTGTGATATCGATGTATTCGTTGCCATCAACATCCCACATTTTAGAGCCAAGCGATCGCGAGGCGACAATGGGATAAAACATCTCCTTGACGGGAAGGCGAAACCCATCAGAAGCCCGATTGTCAGCGAGAACCGGACGGTATTTTTGCGCGAAATTCTTAGAGGTCTTTGTGCGATCGGTGTAGCGCTCTATCAGCGCTTTCATGTGTCTTTGCTGCAATTCTTCGTTCATTTTGAATTCTCCAGAAAGTGAGCCAGATAGGGGTGCAATGCTTTGCGCCCTTACAGGTTTTAATTGCGGCTACCTATCAAGCCACAATCGGCGAGATAGGAAAAGTAAGTGCGAAACAGGTTCGCATCCGCTTGCGGACAGGTGATGTCAGTGGTAGCAAGTCCATCTAGCGTATTTTGGCAATCGAATTGCAGCGTGGCAGATTTAGGCATTTCTGCTTCCGAAACTTTTTCGGAGAAAAGACCGACAAGCGGATACAACGCATTTTCGGGAGAATATCCAGCGCGATTGATTATTTCTGCTTGCCAAGTCTCAGAAGAAACTTGTTTAATTGGATAACCCATTGAGCAAATCCAGCCAAGCAATTCACTCATCTGAAAGGACTGAGTGTTGACTAAATGAAAAGTCTTTCCGAGCAATTCTTTTTGGATCGAAAGATGAACGATCGCTCTGCTCACATAGTCAACAGGCGCTACGTTCATCACCTTATCGTCATCGGGCGCACATCCAAGTTGCACGCAACCAGCGATTAAACTGTACAGTAAGTCACTGGGATTGCAAGCCCCTGTTTGGCTGTCCCCAGAAATGCGACCTGGCCTGTAAATGCTAACAGGAATCCCACGATCGCGCGCGACCTCTACTAACTTTTCTGCCACCCATTTAGTCTGAGTATAAGCGCCTTTGAGACTCTCTCCCGGAGTGAGTGCATCCTCCTCTCGCACGAGCTTAATCCCAGATTCTCCCATTGCTGAGAAAACGGAAATTGTAGAAATTAAATGGACTGGTTTTAGCTTACTTTGACCCGCCAATCTCAGAACTTCCTGCGTCCCCAAAACGTTAGCGGGTTTAAGAACCGAGTAGGGATAAGTAAACTTGACAAACGCGCCATTGTGGTAAATGACATCAATTTTACTGGCTAAAACTCGGAACCGCTCCTCGGAAAGTCCGAAAAGTGGTTGAGACAAATCTCCAGCAATTGGGATAATGCGATCGCTGCTGCTTTCATCCCAAATTAAATAGGATTCGAGGCTGCTTTGAATCCGTTTTTTGGCTGATTCTGCATCGGCAGAACGGACTAAGCAATAAATTTCTGCTTGAGTTTGTTGCAAGAGGTCGCGGAGTAAAAAGGCTCCCAAAAAGCCCGTCGCCCCTGTTAAGAGAATGCAAGCTGGTTTAGTTTTTGGCTCGCTCAATGGAGTTGCAGGCCGAATTGCCGGGTCTAAAACAACTTCAGCGTTAATATCGAAACTTGCAGTGCGATCACCCGCTGTGTTGCCCCCTTGTTGCATTTCGATTTTTTCAGCTAAACCAGCTACAGTAGGAGCCTCAAACAAAACGCGCAAAGGCAATTCCACCTGAAAAGATTCTCGCACTTTGGCTAACAACTGAGTAATCAGTAATGAATGCCCGCCTAAATCAAAGAAGTTGTCGTGAATTCCTACTTTTTTAATACCCAGAAGTTCACTCCAAATTCCGGCAAGTGTCTCCTCAAGAGGAGTGCGAGGGTCTACAAACGTATCTGTCAGACTGGCTGCTATTTCGGGTGCAGGCAGCGCTTGATGGTCTATTTTGCCATTGGGAGTAAGTGGCAGCGTTTTCAGAACCACAAAAGCAGAAGGTATCATGTATTCGGGCAGCTTTTCTTTGAGGAATGAACACAGGTTTTCAATTAGTTCTGAGTCCTGACTGCCGAGTTTTGAGCGATCGCCAATATAGGCGACTAAACGTGGGTTGCCAGATTGATTTTCCTGAAACAAAACGACCGCCTCGCTTACAGATGGATGACCAGACAGCACCGCCTCAATTTCTCCTAATTCTACCCGGAACCCCCGCAGCTTTACTTGGCGATCGATGCGATCGATAAACTCGATATTTCCGTCTGGCAAATAGCGAGCCAAATCGCCAGTTTTGTAAAGTCGAGCTTCCGCCTCCTGACTAAATGGGTGACGAATGAATTTTTCTGCCGTGAGTTCGGGTTGGTTTAGATAGCCACGAGCCAATCCCGCACCAGCAATATATAATTCACCGGGCACACCGAGAGGAACTGGCTGCAAGTGCGAATCGAGCAAATAAATCTGCGTGTTGGGTAGCGGGCGACCGAGAGGAACTGTCTCGGAAATGCGATCGCCCTGCATTTTTACCTGATAAGTCAGCACACCTACAGTGGTTTCTGTTGGCCCGTAGTGGTTGAATATCGAGCAGTCGGGATTGTATTTTTGAATTGTTTCAATTAAATTCCACATCAAAGGCTCACCGCCGAGAATTAATCGCTTTTTCGGTAAAATTTGCGAGGCGTTAGAAGCGCTCAACAAAGCTTTTAAGTGAGAGGGAACAATTTTCAGACAATCGATAGAATGTTGCTGAAAATAAGCCCCCATTGCTTGAGCATCTGTTGCGCGTTCTTGAGAGATGATGTGCAGGCATCCACCCGAACACAAAGCCGGAAAAATAACGGTGTTTCCCAAGTCGGCGGCGAAGGTAGAAACGGTGGCATAATTTGCACCTGATGGCAGGTTTAATTTTTCCTGAATTCCGTGCAGGTAATTGAGCAATTGGCGGTGTTCAATGGCGACTCCTTTGGGGGTGCCGGTGGAACCGGAGGTATAGATAATGTAAGCTAAGTTTTCACCAGAAGCAGAGACGAAAGGAGTAGGAGAGAACGAGGGAATGTCTGTATCTAAGCAGACGATATGTGCCTGAGTTTCCGGCAAATTTTCAAGGAGATGCTGTTGCGTTAACAGCACTGGAGTCTGAGCATTTTGCAACATCAATGCTAGGCGCTCTTTTGGCATGGCTGGGTCGAGGGGAAGGTACGCGCCGCCTGATTTGAGGATGCCTAGAATTCCCGCGATCGCCTCTAAGGAACGCTCGACGCAAATGCCGACAATCACCTCTGGTTTTATGCCTAATTGTTGCAAGTAATGGGCGATTTGGTTAGCGCGGGCGTTGAGTTCGCTGTAGGTAATTTGCTGATTTTCACAAACAGCAGCTATACGGTTGGGCGATCGCTCTGCTTGTTCCTCAAATAGGTGGTGAACACACTTATCGAGCTGGTAATCTGCTGTTGTGCTGTTGAATTCTACTAATAATTGATGTCGGGCGCGATCGCTCAGCATTTCCAGATCGCCGATTGCGGTTTCTGGGTTGCTGGCTGCGCTTTGCACCAAGGCATGAAATTGCTCTGCCAAGCACCGCACAGCTTCTTCGCCCAAGAAGGCCGGATCAAAGTCAAACTCGGCAGCGATCGCGTCATTCCGGCGCTGACAAGAGAGTTTGACTTTGAAGCGATCGCAGTACGCATACTGTTTGTATAGCGAAAAAGATATGCCCGCAGCCGAATATTTTTCGAGCTGTTCCTCAAACTCAAAACCAAATGGATACCCAGAGGAGTCGCCCAGATACTCCCGACAGAAATATTCCTGCCATTTATACGCCTCGCGATCGCACTCCTGAACCTGCTTCAAGACTTCCGCGAAGGAAAGGTTTTCTGCCAAATGGCTGCACAGCGGTAAAAATTTGGCAAACAGCCCCAACGCGGGCTCTAGTTCTTCGTATTTTCGACCGTCGAATGCCACCCCAACGGTTATATTTGATTTTCCAGTCAGCCGCCAGAGCAGGATTTTCCAGCACGCGAGCAAGAATGCAGAAAGTGAGGTGTTATATTGAAGGGCGATCGCTTCCAGTTTATCGAGCAAAGCTAACTCTAATCTGACCTCAAAAGCTTGGGGAGTCAATTGAGCTGGCGCGTTAATTAATCTAGTTTCAAATGGCAACCTCAAACTCGCTAGCGCCGAGAAATCTTGCCCAGTCCAGTATTCTTTTCCGTCCGCCGCTTCCTCATCTTCGAGTAATTCATTCTGCCATTCAGAAAATTGAACGTATTGCACGACTTCATCGGAAAGTTCTTCGCCGCTAAGACAGGTGGCATAGCACTGGCTGAGTTCTCGAACCAGATTTTTCAGTGTCTGAGTATCGGCGCACAGTGCGGGCAAACTGACCAGTAAAATATGCCTGTCAGATGATAGAGCAATTAAACACAAGCGCCAAACCGGATTTTGTTCGAGGTTGAAGGAAGCGCTCTTTTCTTGCCTAAAAATATCCTCTAACTGAGCTTCTTGATCCTGGGGAAGTGGATCACTAAAATTGAGCCAATTCCATGAAACAGAGTTGCGTTCTGAGACAACTTGTATGGGAAGTTTCATTCCAGGTCTTCGCTGAAAAGTTGTGCGGAGAATTTCGTGGCGATCGCTAACTTTTTCTAAAGCTTTCTTTAGGTAATCGGTTTGAAGAATTCCCTCGATCAAAATAGCAGATTGAACGCGATAAGCAGGGCTGTCTTGCTGCAACAGCCACAGATATTTTTGCTGGGGTGAAATCCGAAATCCATTAATTGTTTGCATTTTTCCTCTTTATCAAAGCACTACTTTATTCTCGTTACCTTTGCCTGGAAGAGATGATATCATGTCCGATCGATTGACCATAATATCCCGACCGGGCGGGTTTTTTAGATTGTCAATTATTGGCAAATATTATTGGTGAACCCGCCCCTACAGGAATCAGGGTAATCGACCGGACATGATATGATAGGGAATTAAATTACTGATTCAGGAATCATTTCGCCCATCGCGACAACAATTTTTCGCGACCCTATAAATGGATTGCGACTGTGAGCGGCAAGCATATTATCTAGCATTAAGATGTCTCCGGCTTGCCAGGGAAAACTAACAGCAGCTTGCGCGTACACTGCCTGAATTTCTTCCATTACCGAATCTTCAATCGGAGTTCCGTCACCATAATAGACATTGCGGGGGAGGTTGTCTTCTCCAAAAACAGATAGTAAAGAAGCGCGGGTTGCTGCATCTAAGCAGGAAATGTGGTGCAAAGGGAGTTGATTGAAAAATACCATCTCTTTGGTTTTTGGGTGCTTGGCAATTGCGGGGCGAACCTTGCGAGTTCTCAAATTATTTCCCGCTTTCCACTCAAACTCTATCCCGGCTTGGCCGCAGTATTTCTCAACCGTCGCTTTGTCTTCTGTTTTGAAGAAATCTTGCCAACTTACATCCAGTCCATCTGTGTAGTTGCGGACATACATAATTTGCTTCTCTGAAAATTTCTCTCGAAGTTTGGGGTCAAGTAATTGGTAAATTTTCCGACAGTCAACAATCGGCGTTTCTCCACCTTGTTGCGCTGGCTGAACGCAGAAAAACCAGATTTTCATCGGCCAGCGGTGCAGGTGCGAACTCTCGCTGTGAAATAAGATAGCTTTATCTGCTGGGTAAGGAGTTGAACCGTAAACTTTTCCGCTAACTCCTTCGCGTGGCAAATCCCCGTACTCCCCAAATAATTCCGAACAAATTGATAGAGCAAACTGCTCGAAAGCAGAAACTACAGGCTCAGTAAAACCTCGAAATAGAATTGCTCCGTGCTGTAGCAATTTGGCCTCTATGAATTCGCGGTTGTTCTTAGCCCAATCCGCGAGATCGACATTATTAACAGCGGGTTTAATGACTAAGGGGAAGAGTTCCCCAGGCTGGAGAAGCTCGGTTTTTATCAACTCGCCTTCAGGCAGAGCAATCTCTTTCGGTTTAATGCTCTTAAATTTTCTAAAATTGAGTTTTTCGCGCTTGAGTTCTTGCATGGCTTGTTTTTGTTTTTCAGGTTCCGTGAGAATCTCCAAATTGTTTAACCTAGTTTCGGGCTGCGCTACAATGCTGTTGAGTAGAGTTTCAAAGCGACCGGACATTTGCTCGATGGTGGCGCTGTCGAAAAGGTCTGCATTGTATTTCCAAGTTCCTGCAATTCCCTGCTCGGTTTCTCCTACGAAGAGAACTAAATCGAATTTCGCAATTTCGCTGTCAACTTCTAACGGAGTTAAAGTTAAATCGCCAAGCTTTAAAGCAGGCATCGGCATATTTTGCATGACGAATAAAACTTGAAAAATTGGAGTCTGATTGAGACTGCGTTCTGGGCGTAATTCCTCCACCAATTTGTCGAAGGGTAAATCTTGATGAGCGTAGGCTTTTAAAGTGACTTCGCGCACCTTTGCGAGCAATTCGCAGAAAGTGAGATTGCCACTCAAATCGGTACGCAAAGCGAGGATATTGACAAAGAAGCCTATTAAAGCTTCTGTCTCAATTTGGGTGCGATTGGCGAGATCGGTGCCGACAATGATGTCGTCCTGATTTGTATAGCGATATAGCAGCGCTTTTAAAGCGGCTAGCAGCGTCATAAATAAGGTGACATTTTCTTGACGGCTCAGCTTATTGAGGGCTTGCGAAAGGGTTGGGGAAAGCTGAAACTGTTGAAGGGCAGCCCGATAGGTAGAAACATCAGAGCGCGGTTGTTTGGCAGGCAGTTGCAGCACTGGCAACGGATTGCGTAAGTGTTGCTTCCAATAGGCAAGTTTTGTTTCTAAAACTTCTCCAGAAAGCCACTTTCGCTGCCACACGGCATAATCGACGTATTGAAGGGGAAGTTCGGAAAGTGGGGAAGCTTTGCCAGCACAAAAAGCTTCGTAGAGTACAGCCATTTCCCGCACGATTACTCCTAGCGACCAGCCATCTGCAACGATGTGATGAATGGTTAGCAATAAGATAGATTCTGTCTCGTCTAACTGTAGCAAAGTGACGCGCATTAATGGCCATTTTGCTAAGTCAAAAGGTTGTTGCGCTTCCTCAAGAGCGAGTCGCATCGCTTCGGTTTCCCGCTGGGAGTGAGGGAATTCGTGCAAATCTATGACTGAAAGCGCGAAAGTCGGGGAGGAAATAATTGTTTGAATCGATCGCCCTTCGACTGTGTTAAAAATTGTCCGCAGGGCTTCGTGGCGATCGATAATTGTTTGGAAACTGCGCTGTAATGCTGTGATGTCGATCGCGCCTTTCAAGCGGACGGCGGCTGGAATATTGTAAGCCGGATTGCCCGGTTGCAATCGATCGAGGAACCAGAGGCGCTGTTGGGCGAAAGAAAGCGGCAATTCTCCATCCCGCGAGATGTGCTCGATGGGGGGTGCTTTGACAAGGCTATCGCTGCTGCTGATTTGGGAGATGCGATCGCTCAAACTGGCGACTGTCGGCGCTTCAAATAAGACGCGCAGGGGCAATTCAATTTGAAACGCTTCTCGCAGGCGCGCGATCGCCTGCGTTGCTAGCAGGGAATGTCCTCCCAATTCAAAGAAGTTATCGTGAATTCCAACTCGCTCTAAACCGAGAACTTCAGCCCAAATTTCTGCTATTAATTGCTCGTCGGGAGTTCGAGGCTGGGTAAAATTGCTCTCGAATTCCGCTGTGTTTGTGTCAGGTGCTCTTAGCGATCGCCGATCGATTTTTCCGTTAGGCGTTAAAGGCATTGCTTCCAGCAGTACAAACGCTGACGGCATCATGTACTGCGGCAGTTTTTGTTTGAGAAAGACGCGCAAGTGATTAATCAATTCTGAATGCGTAGGAGTAGTATCCCCCTGTCCGCCCCGGAGTTCTGAGTTAGCAACGATATAAGCTACTAAACGCTTGTCGCCCGGATTGTCCTCTCGAACCAGTGCGATCGCTTCTCGCACGGCTGGGTATTGGCTGAGTACCGTTTCAATTTCACCTAATTCGATGCGAAATCCGCGAACTTTCACCTGATGGTCGCTGCGCCCCATAAATTCAATGTTTCCATCTGGGAGATAGCGAGCCAAGTCCCCGGTTTTATAGAGGCGTTCTGAAAAAATAAACGATGAAGGATGAAGGATAAATGAAGCATGAATTCCGTCCTTTGTAAAGGGGTTAGGAATAAACTTCTCTGCTGTCAGTTCCGGTCGATTTAGGTAGCCGCTAGATAAGCCTGCACCGCCGATGTGCAGTTCGCCAAATACGCCAACGGGAACCGGCATTAAATAGCGGTCTAAGATGAAAATTTGAGTGTTAGCAATCGGGCGACCGATGGAAACTGATTCATCTTTGCGATCGACCTGATAGAGAGTAGACCAGATAGTGGTTTCTGTAGGGCCGTATAAATTCCACACAGAAGCGCCGCGCAAAAGCAACTGATTCGCGAGTTGTCGCGGTAAAGCTTCTCCCCCGCACAGTATTTTTAATTGATTGTTTCCCTGCCATCCTGCTGCTAAAAGCATTTTCCAACTGGCTGGAGTAGCTTGCATGACTGTCGCGCCAGAATTTGTTAATGTTTCTAAAAGCTTTTCCCCGTTAGATGCCACTTCTCGGCTGGCTACAACAACGCGAGAACCTGTTGTAATAGGCAGAAACAGTTCCAGCGCTGCAATGTCAAAAGATAAGGATGTTACTGCTAGCCAAACATCGCCGTCTGCGATCGCGAGTTGTTGGCGCATAGAACTCAAGAAGTTAACGGCAGAGGCGTGGGTAATTTGCACTCCTTTGGGTTTACCTGTTGAGCCTGAAGTATAGATGACATAGGCTAAATTGGAGGAATTTTGTAAACCCACTACTGGCTCGTCGCAACTCGATATGCCTTCCCAATCTGCATCCAGAAACACGAGGGAGGCGCTATTTGTTGGCAGGGTTTCTAATAGCTTTTTCTGAGTTAGTAACACGGAAATTTTCGCGTCTTCCAACATGAATCCCAGGCGCTCTGGTGGATAGGCTGGATCGAGGGGAACATAAGCGCCACCGGCTTTGAGAATGCCCAGAAGCCCTACCATCATTTCTAGGGAACGCTCGACATAAATTCCCACCAAAACTTCTGGGTTGACACCGATTTTTTGCAAGTAATTTGCGAGATTATTTGCTTGTTTGTTCAGTTCCCGGTAAGTCAGATTTTCATTTTCTAAGACGACAGCGATCGCATCTGGCGTCCGCTCTGTCTGCGCTTCAAATAATTCGTGTAGGCACTGATTTTTCGGAAGCTCCGATTGAGTATTGTTCCACTCGAATAGTAGTTGCTGCTGTTCATATTTCGTCAAGATTGGCAAATTTGAAAGGCGCTGTTCGGGATTGGCAGCTATACTTTCTAGTAAGGTTATAAAATGTCCGGCTATCCGTCGTGCAGTGCTAGCGTCAAACAAATCTTGGCTATACTCAAGGGTTCCATTAATACCCTCTAATCCTTCCTCTAGGTCAAGCGCTAAATCAAATCTCGCCGTTTTCCGTTCTATTTCTAAATCGCTCAACGTCACTCCTGGCAATTTTATCTGCGGTGTCCGAACATTTCGCAGAGAAAACAACACCTGAAATAGCGGATTATGACTTAAATCTCGTTCGTGGTGTATGATTTCTACAAGCTTCTCAAAGGGCAAATCCTGGTGGTTATACGCGCCGAGAGCTACTTCTCGCACGATCCCCAGTAACTCTTTAAAAGTCGGGTTGCTCGACAAATTGGTGCGAAAAACTAAGGTGTTAGCAAATAAGCCAATTACTTCCTCGATTTCACGTCGGTTGCGGTTAGCAATGGGGGAGCCGACTAAAATATCTTCTTGCCCGGTGTAGCGATAGAGCAACGTTTTAAACGCTGCCAGTAGGGTCATAAATAAAGTAGCTTTTTCCCGCTGGCTTAATTGGGCCATTTCCTCTGCGATTGCCTTGGGAATGGTGAATTTATGCACGGCACCTCGGAAGGTTTGTACTGCCGATCGGGGGCGATCGGTTGGCAAATTTAATACCGGGAGATTGCCTCCAAGCTGTTTTTTCCAGTAAGCAAGCTGCGTCTCTAAAACTTCTCCCTGCAACCACTGGCGCTGCCAACTTGCAAAGTCTGCGTACTGTACCGACATTTCGGGAAGGGGAGAAGGTTTGCCAGTGCAAAAGGCTTGATAAAACGTGGCGAGTTCCTGGATGAATATTCCCATTGACCAGGCATCGGAAATGATGTGGTGCGTACTCAATAGCAGCACCCAGTTTGAATCGCTCAAGTGCAGCAATTTGGCGCGCAATAAGGGTGCTTGTGAGAGGTCGAAAGCAAGCTTTGCTTCTGTGGCGATTAACTGTTCTACTTCGCGAGATCGTTCAGTTTCAGGAAGCGATCGCAAATCTATTTCTAAAATTTTAAATTCCAGATTTGAAGCGATCGCCTGAACGGGTTGCCCGTTTATTGTCTTAAAAGCCGTTCGCAAAACTTCATGACGCTTGACAAGTTCGTTGAGACTTCGATCGAGGGCGATCGCGTCAAGTGTTCCCGTCAAACGCACAGCGGCGGGGATGTGATAGGTAAAGTTGCCTGGATTTAGTTGCTCAAAAAACCACAACCGCTGTTGAGCAAACGACAGAGGAAAAGTGTTAGACTCTCGACTTTGAGGCAGAATTTGTGCTAGCGAAACGTTTTCTTTTTTCTGGTTGAGTCGCTGCAACAGCAACTGGCGCTTTTGGGGAGAAAGAGTCGCGATGCGTTCGATTAAATCACTCATTTTCTGACAAACGAATTTCAAAGGTGGTACAATGCCCCGGATTTATGCGTGGAATCAATTCCAAATCTCAAATCTCAAATCCTCAAGCCCCCGCATTTATCCGTGGGGTCAATCTAAAATCTAAAATCTAAAATCTAAAATCGATTGACTCCTTGCTGGGCGAGAATTTCTTGAATTTGTGCTTCTGACAGTTGATCGAGGTCTGCTAACACCCTCGCTAGCATTTCACTGTCTGTTTGTTCGACTTGCTTTTGCGCGATCGCTACAGCAAAATCGGCGACAGTGGCCGACTCAAATAAACGGTGCAAAGGCAACTCCACCTGAAATGCTTGGCGCACTCTGGAAATTACTTGAGTTGCTAATAAGGAATGCCCTCCTAATTCAAAAAAGTTGTCGTAAATGCCGACTTTTTCAAGTTTGAGAACTTCCGCCCAGATAGCGGCTAAAACTTCCTCAATATTTGTGCGAGGCGCGACAAAGTTTCCTGTCAACTCCGATCGCATTTCGTCAGGTGCGGGCAGCGATCGCCGATCGATCTTGCCATTAGGAGTTAACGGCAAACTTTTGAGCGTTACAAAAGCCCAAGGCACCATGTAATCAGGCAATTTTGACGTTAAAAAATTGCGAATTTCCTTGTGGGTAGGTGCTTGTTTCTGCTCGGAAACCAAATAAGCCACGAGGCGCTTCTCACCAGGCGCATCTTCCCGCGCCACCACTACAGCCTGCGCGATTTCTGGATACTGCCCTAACGCCGCTTCAATTTCTCCCAATTCAATGCGGAAGCCCCGAATTTTTACTTGATTGTCAATTCGCCCGATAAATTCGATGTTTCCGTCTGGCAAATAACGAGCCAAGTCGCCGGTTTTGTACAGTCGCGTCTTTGCTTGCGTGTCAAATGGATTGCGAATAAATTTTTCTGCGGTTAATTCAGGGCGGTTAAGATATCCGCGCGCCAAATTATCACCGCCGATGTACAGTTCACCAGGTACGCCGATCGGCACTGGTTGCAAGTAACAATCCAAGATATAAATCTGAGTGTTGGCAATCGGAAGACCTAGTGGAACTGTGTCAAAACCGCACCCAATTTTATCAAATTCGACTTGATAGGTTAGCACGCCTACTGTCGCTTCTGTTGGCCCGTAGTGATTGAAAATAAGGCAGTCAGGAGCGATTTCGCGAACTTGTTCAATTAACTCCCAGCTTGCAGCTTCACCGCCTAAAATTAGTCGTTTGTGAGGCAAAATTGACTTGGGTTGAGAGGAATTTAAAAGGGCAGCTAAGTGAGAGGGAACTATTTTGAGGCAGTCGATGGGATTGCGGCCGAAATATTCACCAAGTGCCTCTGGATCGGTGGCGCGTTCTTGGGAGATAATATGCAGGCAACCGCCGAAACAAAGGGCGGGGAAAATCGCTGTGTTTCCTAAGTCGGCGGCGAAGGTTGAAACGGTAGCAAAACTGGCACCGGATGGCAGGTTTAATCTTTCCTGAATACTGTGTAGGTAATTGAGCAGTTGCCGGTGTTCGATCGCGACTCCTTTGGGCGTGCCAGTGGAACCGGAAGTATAGATGACATAAGCTAAATTGTCTGTAGAAACACGGGGCGTGTAAGAGGCAGAAACAGTGGGAATGTCTGTATCGATGCAAACAATATTTGCCTGAGTTTTTGGCAAGCTTTCGATGAGCCGCTGTTGTACAAGCAAAACCTTCACCTTAGCGTCTTCTAGCATTAGCGCTTTGCGCTCTATTGGGGTCGTTGGATCGATCGGTAAATAGGCACCACCTGCTTTGAGTACGCCCAGCATTCCTACGATTGCCTGTAGGGGCGGTGCCCCCGTGCCCGCCCCCCTTTCAACGCAAATGCCGACAATTGCCTCTGGCTCAACTCCCAAGTTTTGCAGGTGATGGGCGAGTTGATTGGCGCGATCGTTGAGTTCTCGGTAGGTAATTTTTTGGTCTTCAAAGACAACGGCAATGCTATCTGGTGTGCGATCGGCTTGTTCTTCAAAAAGCTGGTGAACGCACTTGTTTGTCTGGTAATCTTTCTGGGTTTGGTTGAACTCGACGAGAAGCTGGTGGCGATCGCGATCGCTCAGTATGTCTACCTGACTGATAGCGACTTCGGGATTTTTGACTATGCTTTCTAAGAGCGCCTGAAAGTGTTCTGACAAGCGCTTTATATCTGCCGCAGCAAATAAAGCGGAATCGTAGTGAAATTCAGCGCTTATGGAATTGCACAGGCGAAGGCAGGAGAGCTTGAGTTTGAATGGCTCTAGACAGGCATCTTGCCGAACAAGGGAAAATGAAACGTCTAAATTATCAGAGTTCTTAGGCTCTCCTTGGAACTCAAAGCAGACGGGCCAAAAGCTGCTGCTTTTTTCGTTTTCTAAGATTTCTTCCCAGCTAAAATATTCTTGCCAGTTGTACATCTCGTTGAGATTAAGCTCAACTTGCTGCGTCACTTGTGAGAAATTTAACTCGTCTTGCACTGG
The DNA here is from genome assembly GCF_036705955.1 of Microcoleus sp. A6-C6. Classification (NCBI taxonomy): domain Bacteria; kingdom Bacillati; phylum Cyanobacteriota; class Cyanophyceae; order Oscillatoriales; family Microcoleaceae; genus Microcoleus; species Microcoleus sp. A6-C6. Next base: position 19,999 of record NZ_JAUBVR010000055.1, read on the forward strand.
GCATCGTAGGGGTAAGTATTTGCACAGCAGCCCCAGAGAGTGTTCTAATTCTTCATATTTTCTGCCGTCAATCGCTACGCCAATTATCGGGTTTTGCCCTCTGGTAAGTCGCCAAATGAGAATTTGCCAGCAAGCCAGCAGGAATGCAGAAATATCGCTTTTGTGCTTTTGGGCGATCGCTTCCAGGCTGTTTAACAAATCACCCCGAATTTCTACCCTTTCTACTAGCGGCAAAAATTCCGCTTCTGAATTCTTCTTCTCCCAAGGAAGCGTTAAGGAATCCAAAGATTCAAGATTCAGTTTGCACCAATATTCTTTGCCGATTGCCGTTTCTTCTGATTCGAGTAACTCATTTTGCCACTCAGCAATATCGGCATATTGCATTGACTCATGAGAGAGTTCTTCCCCGCGCGTGCAGGCTGAGTAGGAAAGGCTGAGTTCGCGGGCGAAATTTCTCAGGGTGGCGCTATCTGCAATTAAGGCAGAGAAGTTTGTCAGCAATAGCAGCTTGTTTTGCGCCAGAGTGACTAAAGATATCTGCCAAAGTGGGCCGCGCTCAAAATCAAAAGGAAGCTGGTTTAGTTCCTGAAAAAGCGCTGCGATTTTAGCCTCTTGTGCTTCTGGAGACAAACCACTCAGATTGTGTTCCGAGATAGGAACTTCACCAGTGCAGGCGATCGCTTGCAGGGGTAGTGTCATCCCAGGCAAGCAGTGAAAGCTAGTCCGCAGGATTTCGTGCCGATTCACGACATTTTGCAGCGCACTTTTAAGAATCTCTCGATCGAGATTTCCGGTAATTAAAATTGCACCTCGAACGCGATAAGTCTGTTGACTTTTATTTTGCTGTAACCCCCACAGATGCCGTTGCTGTGGAGAGAGTCTAAACCCTTCGATTGTTTTCTTTTGCATTTCTAAAGTTCCTTTAATAAGCCTAAATATTTTGACAGCTAAACGCTTCTGCCATACCGACAACAACCCGACGCGAACCCGAAAATGGCGTGCGTCCGTGCGCGGCTAGCATATTATCTAAGAGCAAAACATCTCCTTTTTCCCAAGGGAAAACAATCGTTTCTTGCTGATAGCAGCGACGAATTTCGTCTAATATAAAATCTTCGATGGGCGAGCCATCGCCGTAATAAGCATTGCGGGGTAAATCTTCCTGTTTAAAAGAAGTTAAAAGCTCTTTGCGAAGGACGGGTTCGAGATTGGAAATGTGGAAGAGGTGAGCTTGATTAAACCACACCATTTCCTGAGTTGTTGGGTGCTGGGCGACAGCTTGACATATTTGCCGAGTTTTCAAGCGATTGTCACTTTTCCATTCTAACTCAATTCCCGCTTTTTGGCAATAGTTTTCTACCTCAATTTGGCTGTTAGTATTGAAGACATTTTGCCAGGGTAAATCTACGCCACCGCCGTAATTTCGCACATACATAACCTTTTTCTGGGCAAACTTTTCTCTAATCTTTGAATCCAGGCTTTCAAACACTTTACGGCTGTTAGCGATCGGGGTTTCTCCTCCCTGTTCAGCTTTCTTGACGCAGAAAAAAGCGATTTTCAGCGGCCAATTTCGAGAATAAGCCATTTCATTGTGCAGCGGGATGAATTGATCGGCAGGATACTCGGTGGAAGTGTAGATATTTCCGCTCACCTGACTGCGCGGAGTTGAGCGAAAAGAATATTCCAACAAATCGCCAGCAAGAGTTTGAATAAACTGCTCAAAACCATTCACCCCGCCGACTTCAAAGCCTCGAAAAAGTATTCCTCCATGCTTCCATAACTGCGTTTCAATTGATGAGCGATTGTTCTGTGCCCAACCTGCGAGATTTAATTTTTCTACTGTTGGCTGAACAACTAGAGGTAGAAGGTTTTCCGGCTGGAGGTAGGCGGTTTTGACTAATTCCTCTGAGGAGAGGCTGACGGCTTTGCGCCTAACTGATCCTAACTTTTGGGAATTGAAATTCTTTGTTTCTGTATTTGTCATAGCTTTTGCTTTGGTGAAAATTTTATCCCTTTGTCCCGAAAAACCTGAGAGATTGATATCAAATCCGTTAGCATCGTCCTGTATTCATCTCTCTGTTCTCTTCCTCTGCGTTCTCTGCGTACTCTGCGGTTTAATCATTCCAATGCAACCGGAATTGATATGAGCCATCATTTTCAACTTTTTATAACTTTGCGTTTAGCCATTTTTAATTTTTGAATTCCCGAAATTTGAATTTGTTTTTGCTGCTCGATTTGGTGCTGCCTTTCTGCTTCGGAAATAATTTCTGCCAAGTCGTCTATCCTCATATCTGGCTGGATAACTACCTGGTTGAGGAGGATTTGGAAACCTCTCACCATTCGGGCAATGGTCGCAGCCTCAAATAAGTCTGTTTTGTAGTCAAATAAGCCTTGGATTCCTTCTGAAACCTCCCAGAGAGTGAGGCTTAAATCGTGTCTCGACATACCGACATCGAATTCCATAATGCTCAAGGTCAAATCGCCTAATTCCAGGGGTGGCATGGGTGCATTCTGGAGAACAAACCACACTTGAAACAGCGGGTTATAGCTGAGATTTCGCTCCGGCTGCAATTCCTCCACAAGCTTTTCAAAAGGAACATCCGGGTGAGCGTAAGCTGCTAAAGCTGCCTCGCGTGTTCGAGCGAGTAGTTCGCGAAAAGTTGGATTACCTGCGGTGTCAATTCGCAGCACTAAAGTATTGACAAAAAATCCAATTAATTCCTCTAATTCAAGGCGGTTGCGATTGGCGATTGGAGAGCCAATAGCGAGGTTGTTCTGCTTTGTGTGGCAGTATAGCAAGGATTGAAATACTGCCAATAACGTCATAAATAGGGTGACATCTTGTTGCTGGGTGAGCGCTTTCAGTCTTTCAGTTAAAGAAGCAGAAATCACAAAAGATTGCTGCGACCCTCGGAAAGTTGGCACGGGAGAGCGCTGCCTATCTGTTGACAGCACAGCTAAAGTGCCTCCCAATTGCTGTTTCCAATAAGCGAGCTGTTTTTCTAATTTCTCTCCCTGGAAATGCTGCCGCTGCCAACTGGCGAAGTCGGCATACTGCACGGAAAGTTCAGGTAGGGGAGAGGGTTTTTCATTGGAAAAAGCTTCATAAAGTGCGGCCACTTCTCGCACCAATACCCCCATAGACCAACCATCAGAAATAATGTGGTGTATCGTCAGCAGCAACACATATTCTGCCGAACTAAGTTGCAGCAAAGTGCTCCGCAGTAAGGGCGATCGCGTTAAGTCAAAGGGGCGTTGGGCTTCTTCAAGAGTACGCTGCTCAATTTCAGCTTGCTGCTCAGTTTCTGGTAAATGTCGCAAGTTTACCACCGACAAAGCGAAATCCAAGGAAGGAGAAATCAGTTGGACAGGTTGCTCGTCTACTTCTGCAAAAGCAGTCCGTAAAACTTCGTGACGCCGGACAATTTCATTGAGTGTTTGTTGCAGTGCTGACAAATTCAATTGTCCTTGCAAACGCACAGCAGCAGGAAGGTTGTAGGCAGGGTTTTCGGGAGACAATCGATCGAGAAACCACAGCCGTTGCTGGGCAAAAGAAAGGGGAGCATAATTTTGCTGCGATCGCCTGGGAATGCGCTGAGATTGCTCAGCCTGTACTGCCTCTTTGCCCAATGCTTTGAGGAGGAGCGCTCGCTTCTGGGGCGACAGGTTTTTTAGTCGTTCTGAACGATTAGTAGACATCATAATTTATCTCCTCACAGTGGTCGCTGTTTGTGATAGTTAAGGAAAGCTTTGCTGCTATTTTTAGCTGGTCGTTTAAAACAATGTTGATATCTGCTTCAGTGGTGAGGGGGTTGGCAAGGACGACTCGAAAAGCAACAATGGGAATGGTTTTGCCATAACAGGTGTTTTGCACGGTTGTTCGCGATACGAAGGTGTGACCTGCTCGCCGCTGGGCCTCCTGAAGGCGCTCGTTAAATTGATTGATGAAGTGGTTGTCTGCTTCGGTTAGTTGTTTTTTGGCTGCTTTTTCCCTGAATGTTTCTGGAATGTAGCGGTATAAAAGAATATTAATTTGTGGTTCTAGCAGCAATTCAAAGGCTGGATTTTCCCGGATTAAATTAGCTAAGTGCTGCGTTTTATGGATGCCTCCATCTATCAAAAACTCATAGCCTTGATGGCCGATGATATTCAACGCGGCTTGCAAGAACAAACTCGCACCTGGTCGAGAGCCTTCGAGAGAGCGCTTGCCTAGATCGATGGAGTCTTTTCGCACCGTGTAGGGCGCGTGTTTTTCAATGACTTTGGCGGTTTGGGGATTGCGGAATAAAACCATGCCGATTCCCATTGGCAAATACATTTGTTTGTGTCCATCTATGGTGACGGAATCTGCTAGTTCAATGCCTGCGAATTTGTGCCGGTGACGTTCGGAAAAAAGCACGGGGCCGCCCCAAGCAGCATCGACGTGAAAGTGAGCGTTTGCTTCTTGCGCGATCGCGGCTATTTCTGGAAGCGGATCGATACTTCCCGAATCGGTGCTACCTGCAATACCGATAATTGCCAGAATGTGCAGATTGCGATCGCGACATTCGGCTACAGTTTGGCGCAGCGCTGCCAAATCCATGCGGTGATTGGAATCGGTGGGGATTTTTAGGAGATTGCGATCGCCAATGCCTAATAAACCGGCAGCCTTTTCAAAAGAATAGTGCATCAAATTGGAGCCGATTATCACCATTCCCTTGTAGCCGTAAAACTCTAAAGCTGCGTACAACCCTTCTTTTTCAATGCCACTAAAGTTATTTTTTGGCCCTAAAGAAGCGTTGCGAGCGCACCACAGGGCTGTGATATTAGCTAGGGTGCCGCCCGTTGTCATGATACCGAGCGTGCTCTCATTTTTTTGAATGTGCTGGTTATAAAAATCCTCAGAAAAATCGTAAATTAATCCGTGCATCATTGCTAAAGTCTGGCGCTCGCAGGGGCTTAAAACTTTGGCAGTTTCCATCTTGACTAAATTTTGATTCATCGCGGTTACAAGCTTTGCGATCGGGCGCACAAAATAGGGAAGTGCGCTCGTCATGTGACCGATATATCGGGGGGAAGATGTGTGAATTGAATGGGCAACGAGGGTTTGGGCCAAATCATCCATATAATTCCCAACATCTGTAGGAATGGCGGGAATTTTGTTTTCCCTAAACTCCTGAATAATTAACTCTAAGTCAATATCTGTACTAGCGGTTTTTGCGTACAAAAAGTCTTGAACTAGGGCAGAAATTCGCTCCTCCATTGCTTCTTCTGCCCCAAATGACTTTTCTGAGGCACTGAATAGCTCCATTAACTTTTCTTCAAGTGGGGTAGCAGAGGCTTTTAAGGGCTGCATTACATCTTGAAAATCTTTGGTTTTTACTGTTAGTTTACTCATTCCGAATCAATCCTCTTAAGTGGGCTTTTTTGTCTCCTATTCCCCATAGAAACCCTAAAGGAAAAGGGATTTTTGTGTTTTTTTATCAGAAAGAATTGGTGTAAAGCCTCTCCCTCGCAGGGAGAAATTAAAAGAAGACTATTCATTACTCCAATCCTCTTCCTGACCGGGAGAGGTCGCCCCGCGTGCTGTCAACTGTCAACTGTCAACTGTCAACTGTCAACTGTCAACTTAACAACCCGATATTTACTCAGTCAGCATCAGAGTTTGTGCTGACTCTCCATCAGTATTTTCTAAGAGATCGAGCAATTCATCTAGCTGGTTAGAATCGGCGTTTGCCAGAATTTCTTCCTCGATTAGTTCAGCCAAATTATGAATGGTGGGAGCGGCAAAAAAATCGCACAGCGCTAACTCTACTCCAAAGCCCGATCGCACTCGCGATATTAACTGCGTTGCCATCAGAGAGTGACCGCCGAGGTCAAAAAAGTTTTGGTTAGTTCCTACTTTTTCTAGCCCTAAAAGAGCAATCCAAATCTCAGCCATTTCTTTCTCTGTGGGCGTTTGTGGCTCAGTGAAGGCTGTTTCATCAGAAACGTAATCGCACCTTTGAGATAAGGCGAGGCGGTCAATTTTTCCGTTGGGCGTTAGTGGCAACGCATCTAATAGCACAAAAGCTGAAGGTATCATGTAATCCGGCAGTTTGTGCTTCAAGAATGAACGCAATTCGGAAATAAGTTCTGGGTGCTGATTTCTGAACCCTGAGTTAGGAACTAGGTAAGCGACTAGGCGTTGATTGCCTGGTGCATTTTCTTGAAGCAAAACAGCAGCGGTGGACACAGAAGAATGTTGAGAAAGTGCTGCCTCTATTTCTCCTAGTTCGATGCGGAAACCGCGAATTTTTACTTGGCAATCGCCACGGCCTAGAAATTCTATATTACCATCCGGCAGGTAACAACCGATATCGCCTGTTTTGAACAAAACTTTTTGATGAAAATTACCGAGAGAATCTAATTTTTGTTGCCCAAACGGGTTAGAAATGAATTTCTCCGAGGTTAAGTCGGGGCGGTTTAAGTAGCCCTGTGCCAATCCATCGCCGCCGACGTAAATCTCGCCGGGAATTCCGATCGGAACGGGTTGCAAATTGCGATCGAGCAGATAAATTTGCGTGTTGGCGATCGGGCGACCGATTGCCACTTTCTCGACACAGTGAGTTGCATCGTACCACGTCACGTCCGCAGCTACTTCAGAAGAGCCATAAAGATTGATTAATACCCGTTGGGGCATCTGCTCTCGAAATTGCTGGCAAAGTTCCAGCGGCAGAGTTTCTCCGCTGCAAATCCAATATTTTAATTGAGGCAAACGCCTGTCTAAATCAGGGAAGGAATCTAAGAGAGCGCGCAACAAAGAAGGAACTAGCACCAGTCGCGTTACATTTTGCTTTGATAAGGTTTGAAGGAATTGGTTAATATCTTTGACGGCTCGATCGGGAATAATCACCGTTGGCAACCCATGCAGCAAAGGAGCAAAAATTTCCCAAACCGAATCGACAAAATTTAAGGATGTCTTTTGGCCGCAAATATCTTCTTTCGTAAAAGGGTAGGGGTTCCAAAAACAGCGATTGACTATGCCTCGGTGGGTGCCGAGTACGCCTTTGGGAGTGCCAGTCGAGCCGGAAGTGTAGAGGACGTAAGCGAGGTGATCGGCTTCCACTTTAACAGCGGGGTTGCGATCGCTCTCGCGGGAAATTTCCTGCCATTCAGCGTCGATACAGACGACTCTAGCGGTGTGTTCGGAGAGGGTTTCTAGGAGATTTTTTTGAGTCAAAAGCACCGGAACTTTTGCGTCGGCCAGCATGAAAGCAAGACGCTTTTGGGGATAAGCAGGATCGAGAGGAACGTAAGCGGCACCGACTTTTAAAATGCCCAAAATGGCCACTAGCATGGACAGCGATCGCTCTAAGCAAATTCCCACCAAAACTTCGGGTTTTACACCTAGAGATTGCAGGTAATGCGCGATTTGGTTGGCTTTGGCATTCAATTCGCGGTAAGTCAATTGTTGATTTTCGCAAAGTGCAGCTACTGCATCTGGGGTTCGCTCTGTTTGCGCTGCAAACAATTCGTGAATTGAGGCATTTTTGGGGTAATCCGCTTGGGTATCGTTCCACTGGACAAGTATTTGCTGGCGATCGGCGGCGCTCAATAGGGGCAATTCTGACAGTTGCCGCTGAGGATTGGCAGTCATTCCCTGGAGTAAAGTTTGCAGGTGTCCGAGCATCCGTGCGATCGCACTGTCGTCAAAGCAGCTACGATCGAAAATAATTTTTAGCGTCAATTGGGCACCCGGCATCGCCATCACCGTTAGAGGATAATTCGTTGTTTCCAAGGAGCGAATATTCTCTACCTTTAAGTTGTGAATTTTCTCCTGCAAAGAAGCATCCGAAGGATAATTTTCAAAGACGACGAGACTCTCAAATAGAGGCAAACTTCGAGGAACTTCGCTCCACCCCTGTACCTCAACGAGGGGGCTGTACTCATACTGTCGCGCCTCCACTTGTTGCGCTTGAAGTTCTTTCAGCCAAGATAACATAGAGTCATGTCGGTCAAATTTTACCCGCACTGGCAGAGGATTTACAAACAGTCCCACTACCGATTCAGCGCCCATTAAATCTGGGGGCCGCCCGGAGACAACCGTACCAAAAACGATATCTTCCTCGCCACTGTATCGGCTCAAAAGTAGCGCCCAAGCTGCCTGCACGAGGGTATTTAATGTTAGTTGATGCTGTTTCGCTAAGGATTGTAGTGCGACGGTAGCTGTAGCAGAAAATATCACCTGCTGTTCGCCACTACTTTCTAAACGGTTTCCCGCGACAATATTGCCCCGCGCGATCGCACTTGGAGCCGCAAAACCTTTGAGAGTTTGCCGCCAAAATGACTCAGCCGCAGATAAATCTTGCTGGTGCAGCCACGCGATGTAATCCCGATAAGGGCGAGGGCGTTTGAGGTGCAATTCCTCGCCCTGAGAGAAGGCTTGATAAAATGCAAAAACTTCATCAAGAACAATAGAAAGCGACCACCCATCTAAAACTAAGTGGTGGTGGCTCAAAATAAACTGAAAAGTATCGGTTTCTAACTGCGCCAGTGCAATGCGAATTAAGGGAGCTGATGTCAAGTCAAAGCCCTGCTCGCGATCGGCTTTTAGATACGTTTCTAGCTGCTGTTCTTGTTCGGAAACTGAGAGCGATCGCCAGTCCATTTGCTGCCAAGATAATGCAGTCTGTTTACGCACCGCTTGCACGGGATCTTTCAAATTTTTCCACACGAAACAAGTCCGCAAAATGGGATGCCGCTCTACAACTTTTTGCCAACTATTTCTAAAAGCAGAAACATTGAGATCGCCGCGCAAGACGCACAGCAGTTGCCCGAAATATACGCCAGATTCTGGCTGGTAAAGGGAATGAAACAGAATGCCCTGCTGCGCTGGGGAGAGGGGATAAAAATCTTCGATATTGCCTTTGCTCATCTTACAGCTCTCCCAAAATTGCGGTAATGTTGTCTAAATCGTCCTGGTTCCACTGGCTCCACTTAAACTCGGCAAAGTCAGAAGGAGTGCAGCCACCGGCGTCGGGGGACTGACAGTATTGAATTAGCGATCGCAGCGATTCTATAAAGCCGGTTGCCAAATTTTCAATTCTTTCTCGTCGGTGAATGTTTTCGCTGTACGTCCAATCTAATTGCAGCTTGTTGCTGGCAATAAATCCGTTAATTTCCAGCAGGTAACGCCGATTCCCGCGCGGGCTGCGAATGGGGCCACTAGGCTTGGAGGAGAGCATTAATAAAGAAGATTTTGGCAGCACTTGGTCAAACTGTCCGAGATAATTAAAGCTTACCTCTGCTTGTGGCAATTTGTGCAATTTTTCAGCAATTTCTTGGTTTAAATATTGTAGAACACCATACCCAATACCGCGATTTGGCACGGCGCGTAATTGCTCTTTCACTGATTTGAGTGCAGCCCCTAGATCGGAATGTTTTTCTAAATTTAACAGGACGGGGAAAACTGCTGTAAACCAGCCGACTGTACGCGACAAATCTACTCCTTCAAATATATCTTCGCGCCCATGACCTTCTAAGTCTAGTAAAAGTGAGTTATTGCCAGTCCAGCGTTCAAATGCTTGACCTAAAGCAGTTAGCAATACATCATTAATTTGAGTGCGGTAAGCGGCAGGTACTTCTTGCAGCAGCAGTTTTGTTTCTTCAGCACTTAAAGCAACGGATACTGTCTTTTCAGATGCCACTATATTCTCTGCATTTGGGAAATCCACCGGCAAGGGAGAAAGTGTTTGGTGAGAAAGGGCGAACCAGTAATCCAACTCTTCCTGCAATTCTGGCGATCGCGCCCACTCATGCAAGCGTTCTGCCCACTGCTTAAATGAGGTTGTTTTGGGCGGGAGTGCGACTGTTTCGTCGTGGCTAATCTGCCCATAAGCTGTCTGGAAATCCTCAATTAAAATTCGCCACGAAACCGCATCAACTACTAAGTGATGAATGGCAAATAACAGGCGATTTAATTGCTGTTCACCGAAGTTAAATAGGGCAGCGCGAAGCAGCGGGCCCTCTGACAAATTCAAACTGGCTTGCAACTGAGTGGCGGCGGTTTGGAAAGCGGCTTCTCGCTCCTCTGGAGGTAGCGACGAGAAATCAATGCAGGTAAGTGGAGTCACTTCGTCGGGGTAGGAGAGATCCTGCTGCCAGCCAGATTCTCCTCGCGCGAAACGCAGGCGCAGCGAGTCGTGGTGCTTCAGCAATTCTTGCAAAACTGACTCAATTAATGCAGATTTGAGAGGTTGCTGCAACTCTAAAAGCACCGCCTGATTCCAGTGGTGTGGATCGGAGAGATTTTGCTCGAAAAACCAGTGCTGAATCGGCGTGAGCGGAACTTCGCCAATGATTAATCCCTGTTCCGATTGTTGAGTCTGAGCTGTATCGGCGACGGCTGCTAACTGTGCAATGGTTTGGTGTTGAAACAGTTGTTTTGGAGTGAGCCTCAACCCGCCTTGATTGGCTTTAGAAATGACTTGAATGCTGAGGATAGAATCGCCGCCCAATTCAAAGAAATTGTCGTCAATTCCCACTTGTTCTAACCCCAATACTTGCGCCCAAATTTCTGCTAGGATTTTCTCAATAGCCGTGCTTGGTGCGGTGAATGCCTCTTCGAGTTCTGACCGATCGCGATCGGGTGCGGGAAGCGCCTTGCGATCGACTTTGCCGTTGTTTGTTAAAGGCAGCGCCTCCAGCGTCACGAAGGCAGCAGGCACCATGTATTCCGGTAGCTGTTCTTTCAGAAAGCAGCGCAGTTCTTGAATCAGTATTGAGCGCTTATTTTGTGCTGCTGAGTTAGCAATGATATAAGCTACCAAGCGCTTATCGCCCGGTATATCTTCTCGCACTATAACAACAGCCTGCGCCACATCGGGATGTTGTCCTAGCGCTGCTTCAATTTCTCCCAATTCGATACGGAAACCGCGCACTTTTACTTGGTGGTCAATTCGTCCCAAGTATTCAATCTCGCCATTGGGCAGGTAGCGAGCTAAGTCTCCCGATTTGTACAACGGCGCTTTCAAACTGTCATTAAAGGGGTTTGAAATAAACCGATCAGCCGTTAATTCTGGTTGATTGAGATAGCCCCGCGCGACGCCGGCACCACCAACGTAAATTTCCCCAGGAATGCCGATGGGAACGGGTTGGCAGTTTCGATCGAGTAGGTAAACTTGCAAGTCAGGAATTGGACGGCCAATAAGGCTGGCATTTTTACTTATATCAGCGGCGGTTAGCGGTCGATACGTGACGTGGACAGTTGTTTCTGTAATGCCATACATATTGACAAGTTGGGGATGCCGATCGCCGTGCCGATCGAACCAAGTTTTTAAGCTTTTTAAGTCTAAAGCTTCTCCGCCAAAAATTACTAAACGCAGGTTTAAATTTTCGCCAATTCCGGCAGATTCTTCTGTCTTTATCAACTGGTAAAATGCCGAAGGAGTTTGGTTGAGAACTGTGACTCGTTCTTTGCATAGCAAGCTGTAAAAATCTTGGGGCGATCGGCTGACTGAATAAGGTACGATCGCGAGTCGCCCGCCGTAGAGCAAAGCGCCCCAGATTTCCCATACTGAGAAGTCAAAGGCATAAGAGTGAAAAAGCGTCCACACATCTTGCTCGTTGAAGTTGTACCAAGACTGGGTAGCAGCCAACAAGCGGACGACGTTTGAGTGAGCTACTAAAACACCTTTGGGAATGCCAGTTGAGCCAGAAGTGTAGATGATATAGGCGAGATTTTCGGCAGTGGTGTCGCTGGCTGGATTTTCTTTACTGTGTTGGGAAAAAGCACTTTTATCCGCATCGAGGCAAAGGATTTTGGCGCTGGATTTAGGAAGGGTTTGCAACAACTTTTCCTCAGTCAGCAGCACATTTACCTGTGCGTCTTCGAGTATAAAAGCAAGGCGATCGCGCGGGTTGGCTGGATCGAGGGGAACATAAGCGCCCCCGGCTTTGAGAATGCCGAGAATGCCGACGATCGTATCAAGCGATCGCTCGACACAAATTCCCACCAAAACTTCTGGCTTGACGCCGAGTTGTTGCAGGTAATGTGCGAGTTGATTTGCTCTTGCATTCAGCTCGCGGTAGGTAAGTTTTTGGTCTTTAAATACGACTGCAATCGCATCGGGAGTTCGCTCTACCTGCGCTGCAAATAATTGATGAATGCAGCGATCGCTCGAATAATCGCTGCGGGTGTCATTCCACTCTACCAACAACTGATGCCGCTCTTTTTCCCCCAGCAACGGTAGCTCTTCAATCCGCCGATCTGGGTTGGCAGCTATGCCCTCCAGCAAAGTGAGAAAATGCCCCGCCATCCGCCTAATAGTGACCGCATCAAATAAATCCGTGCTGTATTCAAACTGACCGCTAATTTCTTCCTGCTTTTCTTCTAAATACAGCGTTAAATCAACTTTTGCTGTCTGATTGTCAACATCTAAAAGAGTGAGATTGAGTCCGGCTATTGATTCCGCAGCAACAGGGGCATTTTGCAAAACAAAAGCAACTTGGAACAGTGGATTGTAGCTCAAATTGCGATCGGGCTGCAACTCTTCAACCAGTTTCTCAAATGGCAAATCTTGGTGAGCGTAAGCTTGTAAACTCATCTCCCGAATGCGATCGAGCAATTGCCGAAAAGTGAGATCACCTGACAAATCAGTTCGCAATACCAAAGTATTGACAAAAAACCCGATTAGCCCTTGAATTTCCGCTCGGTTGCGGTTGGCTATCGGAGAGCCAACGGGGATATCTGCCTGTCCTGTATAGCGATAGAGCAACGTTTTAAAGGCTGCTAGCAGCGTCATAAACAGGGTGGCATTTTCCTGGCGGCTGAGCTTTTTGAGGGCTGCCGTTAGCGTTTTCGGGATGAGAAATGATTCTTTCGCGCCCCGATAGGTTTGGGCGGGGGGACGGGGGCGATCGGCTGGCAATTCCAGCAAGGGGGGAGTGCCACTGAGCTGCTTTTTCCAGTAGTTAAGTTGAGTTTGCAAGCGATCGCCCGCAAGCCATTCCCGCTGCCAAATAGCAAAATCGGCGTACTGTATGGAAAGTTCGGGAAGTGAGGATGGTTTGCCAATTGAAAACGCTTCGTAAAGTGCTGCTAATTCTTGCAGAAAGACTCCGATTGACCAGCCATCAAAAATAATGTGGTGTAGCGTCAGCAGCAACACATATTCCTCAGCATCTAACTGTAGCAAACTAGCTCGCAACAGCGGCCATTTGGTTAGGTCAAAAGGTTTGCTAGCTTCTGCTGCTGCTAGTTTTTTTACTTCCGCTTCTCGTTGAATTTCTGGCAATTTTTGCAAGTCTAAAACTTGCAGCCCGAAATTAAAATTCTGACCAACCACCTGCACGGGTTGACCGTCTACAGTGGCAAATGTCGTCCGCAAAGCTTCGTGACGGCGCACAATTTCCTTGAAACATAGCTCTAGCACTACTACATTTAGCCTGCCTTTTAGTAACACAGCCGCCGGAAGGTTGTAAAAATGGTTTCCCGGTTCAAATTGATCGATAAACCACAGTCTTTGCTGGGCAAAAGAGGTGGGAAATGCAAATACTTCTTCTTCCGCAGTATTTGCCGAGTCGCGAGTATCTGTGGGAGGTTTTTCGGAAAAATGCACCGTCATTGGATTAGTAACTGGTAATTGGTAATTGGGAGTGCAGCCGATATTTAGGGGTTGATTATTAGGTAATATCTTGGGCGGGGCGGGTTTACGAGATTTATCGTTTTTACTAAAGATATTGGCGAAACCGCCCCCTACAGGAATAACGGTCAATTGAATGGACATGATATTATTGGCTGCTAACTCATGACTCATTACTGATTTGTGGTTAGCGCAAGGATGACAGTTTCATCCGGTATGCCGATCGCGAAACGGGCGCGATTGCAGGTTCTTCAACGGCCGCATTTTTGTTTTTGGCTTCAGAAATATTTTCTGCAAGTACGGCGAGCGATCGCCCTGCAAAAATATCGCACAAAGGCAATTCTATCTGACAATATTCTCGTACCTTTGCTGCTAATTGAATTGCCAGCAGCGAATTCCCTCCTAGTTCAAAAAAGTTATCGGTAATGCTTAACTGTTCAATGCCAAGAACCTCACAGCAAATTCTCGCTAACATGGCCTCAATAGGGGTACGCGGCGCGACAAAAATCTTTGCTTCTGGAATGGCAGCATCCGGTTCAGGCAGTGCCTTGCGGTTAACTTTGCCGTTCGCCGAAAGCGGCAGCGCGTCCAGAATTATAAATGCAGATGGCACCATATAATCGGGCAGTTTTTCACTCAGAAATTGTCGCAATTCTTCAACCGCAGGGACAGCGTTTTGTTGGGGAACGATATATGCTACTAAGCGTTTTTGACTGTGATTTTCTCCGAATGCGGTGACAATGGATGCTTTGACTGCTGGGTGCTCGTTCAAAGCAGCTTCAATTTCTCCGGCTTCGATGCGGAATCCTCGAATTTTCAGGCGGAAATCTTCTCTTCCTAAAAATTCGATATTGCCGTCAGGGAGGAAGCGCCCTAAATCTCCCGTTCGGTACAAGCGATCGCCCGTGACGGGGTGCGTGAGGCAACTGGCGCGAGTTTTTTCTTCATTCCGCCAGTATCCTTTTGTCAGTCCAACTCCGGCACAGCACATCTCGCCGGCAACCCAGACGGGACAGTCTTCGAGCCTTTCATTCAAAATGTAATAGCGTGTATTGGCGATCGCCTTGCCGTAGGGAATGCTCTTCCAAGAAGAATCAACCGTTTCTACCGGATACCAGATGTTCCAAAGAGTGGTTTCGGTTGGCCCGCCGACGCTGACAACGCGACATTCACGGACGATCGCCCTTAACCTCTCAGGCAATGTTACTGGAATCCAGTCTCCGCCGAGAAACGCCCAGCGCAAACACTCCGGCAACACCTCAGAACGTCCAGCAGCGTAATCGAGCAGCATTTCCATCATCGGGGGAACCGAGTTCCAAATGGTGACGCGCTCTTTTACCATCAATTGAGTCCAGTGAGCGGGGTCTAGCCGTTGTGCGGCATCGGGAATGACGATCGCTCCCCCGGCTGCTAGGATGCCGAAGATATCGTAAACCGACATATCGTGGTGCAGTGCGGTGACTGCGATCGCCCGATCGCACTCGGCCACATTAAACACTTGGTTCGTTTGAGCGATCGCATTGACTACACCTCGGTGGGCGATCGCCACGCCTTTTGGCAAGCCAGTTGAGCCGGAAGTATAAATCACATAAGCTAAATCTTCCGCTTCCTGTACTGATTCCAAAGCTTCGCCACTTTCTGTTGCTAATTCCTCAGTATCAAGACAAATTCGCCGCACATTTTCCGGCCATTCCAAGCGCTGATTTAACTGAGATTGCGTCAAAACAATCTCAACTTCGCCATTTTCCAGCAAATACCACAGCCGCTCTTTTGGCAGCGCCGCATCTACGGGCAAATAAGCCGCCCCGGATGCGAGAATGCCCAGCACAGCAACGATTTGTTCCCATCCTTTTTCCATGACGACGGCAACCAACTGGTTAGGGCGAGCTCCCAGCTTCCGCAATCGGTGAGCGACTTGATTCGATCGCAGATATAGTTCCTCATAAGTGAGGGTGCGCGTTGAAGTAATCACGGCTGCTTTGTGCGATCGCGACGCGACTTTCTCAGCAAACAATTCGTGCAGCAATACATCAGGAATGGGTGCCTCAATGCTGTTAGTAAAGGCTTGCTGAAACTGCACCGTTTTCTGCCAAGTTTCCTCTTCATTGGCGAGGCCTTGCAATAGGCAACAGTAGGCATCAAACATCTCATCGATCAGTCCTTGCGGGAAGAGTTCTTCCACCGCATCCCAGCTAAAAGACAGCCCCTGGGCGGTTTCGGTAAATTGCGCGTCGATCCAAACTTGCGGAGTTTGACCGATGATGTGAACCAATTCTCCCAATTCTTGAATCAAAGAGAAGATAGAAGTATCTTCCCCTGGCGCGTTTTGCGGATCGATTGTAAACACGACAGGCATCAACGCTGCGGTTGTCCCTTGCGCTTGGGCGAGTTCTCGCAAAACGCGCACACCGCTGACATACTGGTGCTCTAAATCTTGCCAAAGCTGTTCTTGCAACCGTTTTGCTCGTACTTCAAAACTCTCTCGCTTAGAGTTGTCTATTTCTAACAGAGTAAATGAGGCAAATTCTCCGATAATTTCCTCAACTTGAGGGTGCAGGGGAAGGCGATTAAAGCGCGGCACGTTGATGGTAAACCGAGGTGTTTTGCTCCATAGGGAAAGAACTTCGGCATAGGCGGCGAGCAATAAACCCGTAGGAGTGAGGCTGGCGCGAGCCAAGCGCGTTTTTAGGCGCTGCCAGGTTTGCAAGTCTAGGCGATCGCTCCAGCGCTTAAATCGCGGCTGCGTTAAGGAAGTCGGGTGCTTGGCGAGGGGCAATTCCGGCGCTGGCGGCAGGGTTTTGAGACGCTGGAGCCAGTAATCTAAGGATTGCTGGTAAAATGGGGAGTTTTCTAAGGCGATCGCAGCTAACACGCAATCACGAAAAGACAGTTGCAATGGGGCGATCGCAGTATGGGGATTGCGGTAAAACTGCACCAAATCGCCAAACAAAATTTGAAAACTCCAGCCGTCTATGCACAAGGCGTCAATGCTGATGTGGAGGCGGGTGCGGCGCTTATTAATTTTGGAAGCGCAAATCTCGAACAGCGGCCAGCGATCGAGCGGCAGCACTTGGTGAGAAAGGCGATCGCGAATTGCTGCGAGTTGTTCGCGGGCGGCATCTGGAGCCAGCGATCGCAAATCCAAAACCTCAATTTTATAAGTGGGCACGTTTTCCAGAATTTGCTGCTGTGCGTTGGGGAGGACGATCGCCCGCAGCATATCGTGACGCTCTACAACTCGTTGCCACGCGAGGCTAAACCGCTCTAAATCTAACTCGTCGCTCTCAATTTCTACATAGCCGTGAATGGCGACATTCCCCATTTCAAAAAAGCTATTTCTCCCGATCCAGTAAGCCTGCTGCATTTCGTTGAGCGGAAATGGTTGGTAGCGATTTTGAGGATCTGGGGCGATCGCGGGCAGTGCAATCAGGGGTTCGCGCGACTGCTGGCTCTTAGCTTGGGCGATCGTTGCTGCTAGGCTGGCGACAGTGGGGGATTGAAACAAGCAGCGCAATGATAGCTCGACTTGAAAGCGATCGCGCACCTTGGCAATCAGTTGAGTTGCCAGCAAAGAATGGCCTCCCAACTCAAAGAAATTGTCATTGATTCCCACCTGTTTTAAGCCCAGAACCTCAGCCCAAATATCAGCTAATACTTGTTCTTCTAAAGTTTCAGGAGCGATAAAATCTGCCTCTGAACTGTTGGTTTCCGGTGCGGGAAATGCTTTGAAATCTATCTTGCCGTTTGGCGTCAGTGGCATCGATTCCAAACACACAAAACTGGCAGGAACCATATAATCTGGCAGTTGTTCTCGGAGAAAAGAGCGCAGGTTTTTCATCAGTGCAGAGTTTCCAATGCTGAGTGCTGAGTTTAACACCAGGTACGCCACCAAGCGCTTGCCGCCTGAATCTTCCTCACGCGCGAGCAAGACGGCTTCTTGCACGTCTGGATGTTGGCTGAGTGTGGATTCAATTTCTCCTAACTCAATGCGGAAACCGCGAATTTTCACTTGGCGATCGGTGCGACCGAAAAATTCTAAATTGCCATCGGGAAGATAGCGGACTAAATCGCCTGTTTTGTAAAGGCGATCGCCTTGTTTGCCGCTAAAAGGATCGGGAATAAATTTTTCTCGATTCAACTCTGAACGGTTGATATAGCCTCTAGCAACCCCCGCACCTCCGATATAAAGTTCGCCGGGGACTCCGATCGGAACTGGTTGCAAATTAGAATCCAGTACATAGGTACGGGAATTGGGAATTGGGCGTCCAATTGGCAGCGATTTTGCAGTAAAAATATTTCCAGCTAACTCGCACCACGTCGCGGAAATTGTTGTTTCTGTGGGGCCGTAAGCATTGACTAGCCGCACTTCTTTTGATATGCACTTTTGCCACCGATCTAGCGACACTGGAAGCGCTGCTTCTCCACCAATAATTGTCAAGCGCACTGACGGGGGAAATTCTTGGGGTTCGGCGCTGAGTCTGGCTGTCAATTCGTGCCAGTAAGCTGTCGGCAAATCCAGTACAGTGATTTCCCACTCCCGGCACTTTTGCAGGAAGGAAGAAATGCTGTCTGACATGGCATCCCCGCGCAGTACCAGCGTTGCACCTCGCGTTAAACAGGAATAAATTTCTTCGGCGCTGACATCGAAGCTGAGGGAAGCAAATTGGAGAATGCGATCGCCTGGTTCGATACCATATTCGATACTTGCAGCTTGAGTATAGTTCGCCAAGGATGCGTGTTCAACCATCACTCCCTTTGGCAGTCCAGTAGATCCCGATGTATAGATGATATAAGCGAGGTTTTCTGGCTGAACTTGGCGATCGGGATTTGACTTATTTTGTTGATAAATTATCTCCCATTCTGTATCCAAGCAGATCGCGGAAATATTCGGCGTTGGTAAGTCTGCTGATAATTGTGTTTGCGTTAGCAGTACCTGAACGCTAGCGTCTTCTAACATGAAAGATAAGCGTTCTTTAGAATAGTTGGGATCGAGTGGCAAATAAGCACCGCCTGCTTTTAGGATGCCAAAAATCCCGACAATAACATCGAGCGATCGCTCCATATAAACGCCGACAATCGCATCGGGTTTCACGCCGAAAGAGTGCAAATAATGGGCAAGTTGATTTGCGCGATTATTTAATTCTTGGTAAGTCAAACTTTGGCATTCAAATTGCACCGCAATTGCATCAGGCGTTTTCGCAGCCTGTACTTCAAACAAACGGTGAACGCACGCATCCTTAACATAATTTAGTCGAGTATTATTCCACTCAAAAAGTAGTAGTTGGCGCTCTGCTTCTGTTAGTAAAGGCAAATCTAACAATCCTGTGTCTGGATTGGCAGCGATGCCTGCTAACAAGTTCTGAAAATGCCTTGCCATTCGTGCAATTGTAGCAGATTCAAATAAATCAGAGCTATATTCAAACCACCCTTTAATTCCAGTTGCTGTGGCTTCTAATTCCAGCGTTAGATCGAAATTGGCTGTCCCTGCGTGAACCTGTTGGCAGTTCAGGCTTAAACCAGGCAATTCTAAGGCGAATTCAGAGGCATTTTGAAAGGCAAACATCACCTGAAATAAAGGCGAGTGACTTAAATCTCGATTCGGCTGCAATTCTTCTACCAACTTCTCAAATGGTACATCTTGATGCGCGTAAGCACCTAATGCAACCTCTCGCACTCGACTCAGCAAATCTCGAAAAGTTGGATTTCCATTTAAGTCAGTCCGCAGGACTAAAGTATTGACAAAAAATCCAATTAATGATTCTGTTTCGCTGCTGTTTCGGCTGGCAATTGGTGAACCGACGAGGATATCTTCTTGCCCCGTGTAGCGGTAAAGCAGTGTTTTGAATGCTGCCAGCAATGTCATAAATACAGTGGTTTTTTCACTGCGACTCAATTGTCTAATTGCCTCAGTTAAGTGTTCTGGCAATTCAAATAATTGCCTACCTCCCTTGTAACTTTGAACAGCGGGACGAGAAAAGTCTGTTGGTAAATTTAGAACCGCTGCGCTGCCACTTAACTGCTGCTTCCAGTAAGTAAGTTGAGTTTCTAATATTTCTCCCTGCATTTGTTGGCGTTGCCAAGTTGCAAAGTCTGCATACTGAATTGGCAAAGGTGGAATTTCGGCTAAATTATTTTTAACAAAACCTTCATAGAATGCTGCTAGTTCTCGTAAAAATACGCCCAAAGACCACCCATCAAAAATGATATGATGAGCAGATAAAAGCAGAGTATGTTCTGTTTCTGATAGGCGAAGAAGTTTAGCACGGATCAGATGTGGTTGAGTTAAATTAAAGGGTAATTGTGCTTCTTCCACAGACAATTGTTGCGCTGCTTTTTCGCGCTCTCCTGGGGAGCGATCGCTCAAATTTATCAGCGGCAATGGGAAATCTTTTGTATCAAAAATAACTTGTATCTGTTCTTTTTCGCCACCAGCAAACGCCGTTCTTAAAATCTCGTGTCGCTCGATAACTTTCTCAATACTTTGCCGGAGTATTTCTGCATTAAGTTTCCCCGTCATCCGAACTGCACCGCAGAGGTTATAGAAGGGATTTCCTGGTTCCAATTGGTCAAAAAACCATAGGCGCTCTTGGGCAAAAGACAGAGGAATATTTTGGCGGCGAGACACTGCCTGAATAGATGCAATCTTCGGTGCTCCTGCCAAGTTTTCTAAAATTTTTGCTGCCAGTTGAGTAAGGCTTAATTCCTGGAATAAGTCTTCTATTGATAAAGCTATCTTTAGATCTGTTTCGATCAGATTTTTTAATTCAAATACCGCCAATGAATCGCAACCCAAATTACTAAAAGCCTGTGCCGATGGGATTTGGGAAAGGCTGACTTTCAGCACCCTCGCTACCTGCTGTCGCAAATAGGTTTCTAACTGTGCCTGCCGTTCTGCTAACTCGGCTGTTAGCAGATTTTCTCGCGTGAGGCGATTTTCTCTTTCAACAAAATCAGATATCTCTAAAACGCTACTGGCTACAACTTCCAATTTGTCAGCTAGAAAGTCAGCATAGGCGGCGCGACGTTGAATTTTACCGCTGGTAGTTTTCGGAATGCTTCCGGGCTTAATCAGCACTACTCCATAGGTTTGTATTTCATATTCGACCGCAATGCGTTCGCGGATAGCGCTGATAATTTTCTCGCTATTATTCGGTGTTTTGCGAGATTCTAATTCTTGGACAATAACGAGTTGTTCAATGTCGGCAATTTTTACGGAGAATGCTGCGTTAGCCCCCAACCGTAAAGTGGGGTAACTTTGTTCTGCCGTTCTTTCTATATCTTGGGGGTAAAGATTGCGACCTCGGATAATAATCAAATCTTTGAGTCGCCCTGTGATAAACAGTTCTCGATCGCGTAAAAAGCCTAAATCTCCGGTTCGCAAAAACGGCCCTTCGCCTGTATCTGAAAGATATGCTTGGAAAGTTTTTTCTGTTTCTTCTGGGCGATTCCAATAGCCTCGCGCAACTGTTTCGCCAGCTACCCAAATTTCTCCGACTTCCTGCGGCTGGCATTGCGTCAGAGATTCGGGATTGACGATCGCAACTTTGGTGCCAAATTCCGGGAAACCGCAGCCGACTAAAATTCTCGCACCCCCTGCGGTTTCCACAACTTCTACAATGTGATTATTTTCCAGCGCCCCAGCGTCAACAGGTAAGAAAGTCGGTGTGATTCCGCTGCTAACCGTGGCAATTTTTAGCGTGGTTTCTGCCATTCCGTAAGCAGGACAAAAGGCATCGGCGTGAAAACCGCAGGGCTCAAAAGCTTTGGTAAATCGCTCTAGGGTTTCTTTTTGGATGGGTTCTGCGCCGTTATAGGCCACCCGCCAACTGCTCAAATCCAGGGTTTTTTGGCCATCGCCCAACATTTTGCTAGCACACAATTCGTAAGCAAAATTTGGCCCGCCGCTGTGGGTAGCTTTGTAGCGCGAAATCGCTTCCAACCAACACATCGGGTTCTGAATAAACGCCGCTGGCGGCATGAAGTAAGAGGGAATTCCCAGATATAAAGGTTTGAGCAATCCGTCAATTAACCCCATGTCGTGAAAGGGGGGAAGCCATGTTACCGCCACGCTTTCGGAATCGTGGTGAAAGCCTCGGTGAATGTATTCGATGTTGTATAAAACGTTAGCGTGGCTCACCATTACGCCTTTGGGGGTGGAGGTTGAGCCGGAAGTGTATTGAAGATAAGCCACTTCGTCGGGATGGATGGATGGCTGCTGCCACTTTTCGCCGTCATCGGCAAGCGCCTCTGCACTCAGCCAGTGCAGCCCTTTGAGCTCCGGCGCTTGCTCGCATAGCTGTTCTAAATTTTCCAAGTGTCGCGCGGGAGCGATCGCAACTGTTGCTCCTGCGTCTTGGGCGATCGCACTAATTTTCGCTAAATTCCGTTTCAGCTTAGGCGGATAGAGGGGAACGGCGATCGCTTTGGCGTACAAACATCCAAAAAAGGCGGCGAGATAGTCCAATCCGGGCCCGAAAAGCAGTAAGACTCGTTCGC
>NZ_JAUBVR010000056.1:0-41839 GCF_036705955.1 Microcoleus sp. A6-C6
TAATTCACTGTACTGGTTCTCTTTTTTGTACACGATACCTAGTTTACCTCTTGTCCTGCCTTAAGTAAACCGTATTGGATTATAGTCCTGACGGTCAACTGGCTGGACTAGAAATTCTTGATGCTTCGCTACTTTTGGGGGAACAACTAAAAGAAATTATTGTCGAAGATGCTTCGGTTGGTGTCATTCATCAACTGGCTCTTTTGATGAAGTGAGAACTAGAAAGCAATAGGCGATTATTAACACTATTTAGTCCCCGGAGATCCCCCTAAAGCCCCCTTAACAAGGGGGACTTTGAGAGCTTTACTCTGGAAAATACTTTCTGAAGGATTGGGAGAAAAGATTACTAAAGCTAGTTTGAAACCAATATTAGAAAATGGAAATTTTTATAACTATCAATTAGCTGTAGTTGGCGATAATATAAAACTTGGTGAGAATGTAACAGTTAATAATAACCTTAATATTTGTTCTAAGAAAGCCCGTGAATCTAGGGAATCGCCCGCAACTCCCCCAAAGCCGCAACCAACAACAAAACAGCCCCGCATCGACTTAGGCGACGCACCGGAAATCCTCACGTTTTACGATCGCACATCCCAACTCACCACCCTCGAAAACTGGGTGTTAGCCGATCGCACCCGTCTCATCACCATCTTAGGATTAGCTGGAAGTGGCAAAAGTGCGATCGCCCTCCAACTAATCCAACAAATTCAACACCAATTCGACTGCATCATCTGGCGCAGCCTCCGCAACTCTCCACCGCTGAGTGCACTGGAAACCGACTTAATCAAATTCTTGGGCGATGGGTCACAAACCGAGTTACCATCAATTATCGAATACTTGCGATCGCACCGCTGTCTGATCGTCCTCGATGATGTCCAAACAATCTTCAGCAGCCAACAACTAGCCGGAAACTACAAACCAGGCTATGAAAATCATGGTATTTTCTTCAAACAAATAGCAGAATCATGTCACAATAGTTGCTTAATTTTGATTAGTTGGGAAAAACCCAGAGAAATTGCAGCATTAGAAGGCGAACATAAAAATTGTCAAACATTGCAACTCAATGGTTTAGGCGAATCAGCACGAGAACTCTTCACAGAAAAAGATTTACTTGAATCAGAAAAATGGTCAGAATTGATTGAGCTTTACCGAGGCAATCCATTGTGGTTAAATATAGTAGCGACAATAATTCAAGACTTATTTGACGGTAAAATTTCCGCTTTCTTATCATGTCAGAGCCTGGTTTTAGGAGATTTAGAATATTTATTGCACCAACATTTTCAACGATTGTCGGAACCAGAAACACAGGTAATGTCCTGGTTTGCAAATCAAACCGCAGCAGTCGAAATCTCAAACAAGCCAAGGAATCTCGAACTATCGCCGTCAGAATTCCTCAAAGCCTTGGAATCCTTGAGACGGAGGTTATTAATTGAAAAAGTGCAAAAGGGTGATTGTACGTTATTTAGTGTCCAGCGGGCGATCGCCGAATATGTAAAAACCAACATCAAATAACTTCAAAACATCCAAACTCAAAGCGCGTTAATCCGCGTACCATTCGGGAAGGCGAAGCGCCTACATTAGCGGTTTAAAAATAAAAATATCAATCAACTGGAATACTATCTAACAATGTTGCGATCGCACTTAAAAAAGGTTTATAATGCGATCGGTGCGTAAAAATCTGGTGTAAATTCAAAAAAAAGGGTAAAATGCGTGTTATTAGCCGAAAAATTCTGCGAGATTTCTGTGCAAGCCATGCGGATTCCTGCGACGCACTTTATGACTGGTATAGAGTGTCAAGTAAAGCCCAATGGCAGAACTTAATTGATGTTCAGCAAACTTATCCAAAAGCTGAGGCAGTTGGAAATTTTACTGTATTTAATATTAAGGGAAATCGATATCGGTTGATAGTCGATCTGGTTTACGCTTCTCAAAGAATCTACATCAAATATGTTTTGACTCACGCTGAGTATGATAAGGATGAGTGGAAAAATGATTCGTACTTTTGATGTCAAATATTATACAGATTTACTGGTTAAATATCAACCAAAACCGATCGCAAATGAAGCAGAAAACGAGGCCGTGATCGCTCTCGCTAGCGAACTGGAACACCGCCCAGGACGATCGCTGGAGGAAGAGCTATTTCTGGAGCTTTTGATCACACTCATCGAAAAATTTGAATCGGAAAATTATCCGATTACCGCAGGGGATTCAGCTTCAATGTTGCAACATTTAATGGATGCGAGAGATTTAGATAAATCTGACTTAATTCCCCTTTTGGGAACGGAAAAAGCGGTTGAGGAAATTATGCTCGATCGAAGGGCTATCGAAACAGATGAAGCCCGAAAACTCGCCGAGTTTTTCAGAGTCGATATTAGCTTGTTTCTCGAAGCGCGATCGCAGCCTGTCTAACGGCAAAAGCGATCGACTGTTTAAATAAGATAACAAAACATCCAAACCAATCAGCGTTAATCCGCGTTAATGTGCGGTTCAAACCCCAAAAATCCAACTTTCCCCAAACTTGGGGCCAAAAACCCCCATTTAGCCCTAAAATAAAAAAGACTGACTAGCCAACAAATCCCTATGTTTGAAGCCCTTGCCGATCGACTCGAATCCACCTGGAAAAAACTGCGCGGACAGAATAAAATCTCCGAATCCAACATCCAAGACGCCATCAAAGAAGTCCGCCGCGCCCTCCTGGAAGCCGATGTCAACCTCCAAGTCGTCAAAAACTTCGTCGGAGAGGTAACGGCCAAAGCACAAGGGGCAGAGGTCGTTTCAGGCGTCCGTCCCGACCAACAATTCATCAAAATCGTCCACGACGAACTCGTGCGCGTCATGGGGGAAACCAACGTACCCCTCGCCACCGCCGAATCCGGGCCCACCGTCATCCTGATGGCCGGTTTGCAAGGAACCGGGAAAACCACGGCCACCGCCAAACTAGCCCTGCACCTCCGCAAGCAAAATCTTACCGCACTGCTAGTCGCCACTGACATTTATCGACCAGCGGCGATCGACCAATTGCTCACCCTCGGCAAACAAATCGACGTACCAGTATTTGAATTAGGCACTGATACTGACCCCGTAGAAATTGCCCGCCAAGGCATCGAATACGGCAAACAACTAGGCGTAGATACCATCATCGTCGATACAGCAGGCCGCCTGCAAATCGACCAAGAAATGATGGCAGAATTGGCCCGCATCAAACAAACAGTACAACCCCACGAAACGCTGTTAGTTGTTGATGCCATGACAGGCCAAGAAGCCGCCAATTTAACCCGCACCTTTCACGAACAAATCGGGATTACCGGTGCAATCCTCACCAAATTAGACGGCGACAGCCGCGGCGGTGCAGCCTTATCAGTTCGCCAAATATCCGGCGCGCCGATTAAATTTGTCGGCGTAGGCGAAAAAGTGGAAGCATTGCAACCATTTTATCCCGATCGCATGGCATCGAGAATACTCGGCATGGGCGATGTCTTGACGCTAGTAGAAAGAGCCCAAGAAGAATTCGACATCGCCGATGCCGAAAAAATGCAAGAGAAAATGCTCACGGCAAAGTTTGACTTTACCGACTTTCTCAAGCAAACCAGACTGTTAAAAAATATGGGTTCCCTAGGCGGCATCATGAAAATGATTCCGGGGATGAACAAACTCTCAGACGAACAAATGCGGCAAGGAGAAGTGCAGCTAAAACGCACCGAAGCCATGATTAATTCGATGACAATTGAAGAACGCCGCAATCCCGAACTTTTAGCAAGTTCTCCATCCCGTCGCCGTCGCATCGGCAAAGGCGCCGGCTACGCAGAAAACGACGTAACAAAACTCGTCAGCGATTTCCAGAAAATGCGTACTATGATGCAGCAAATGAGTCAAGGCAATTTTACAGGTATGGGAGGATTACCCGGAATGCCAGGAATGCCAGGAATGCAGGGAATGCAGGGAATGGGCGGCCAGAAGAAAAAGAAAAAGAACAAGCCTAAAAAAGGTTTCGGTCAGTTGTAACCGAAGGAAGAAGGAAGAGGGAAGAAGGAAGAAGGAAGAAGTAGAAACCGTAGGGTTCGTCGCTATTGATAATCTGCACATCAGCTTGAAAATCTCACAGCGATGCACCCTACACAATAGTTTTTTTGTTACCAATTTTGACCCAAAAAGCGTGGAATTGAATATGGTACAAACCTTTACTGAACCAGAAACTATATCTCTAGAAGTGCCGAATTCGATCGCCCTTCGGGTAGAATTTTACAGACAACAAACAGAAGTAGAAATATTAATCAATCCAGCCTAGTTGTCCGGCGAAGGCGTATTGCCGGGATTTGTGTTGAATTTAAGGCGAGTTTGGCGTTAAATTTCCTGTCAGTCTCCAAGAAGACGGCGCCGAGTTCCGTCCCAGAGAGATATTTGGGTTTGTCAGGCCACGATATATGTAGGGCTTGCTTTATAGTTTTTTGTGCGATGCTTTTTCGGTGCCATTGTACTAAAGTCATGACTACCAACAATGGACATCACAGGTTTTACATAACTTTACGTAGGTTGAGGGCGATCGACCAACAATAAGCTTTAGACTTTTAAACAAACACCTCCAGTCCCAGAAATCAGGACTTTAATCTACCCTAAAAAAACATTATGTTTCCAACTCACCGCCCCCGCCGCCTCCGCAACCATCCCCAACTCCGCCGGATGGTACGCGAAAACATCTTGACAACCAGCGATTTAATTTACCCCCTATTTGCCGTACCGGGGGAAGCTTTTGCCAAAGAAGTTATATCAATGCCCGGAGTTTACCAGCTATCGGTAGACAAAATCGTAGAAGAAGCCAAAGAAGTATACGATCTTGGCATTCCCGCGATTATTTTATTCGGCATTCCCGCAGACAAAGATACAGACGCGACAGGCGCTTGGCACGACTGCGGCATCGTCCAAAAAGCGACGGCAGCAGTTAAAGCAGCCGTACCGGATTTAATTGTCATGGTTGATACTTGTCTGTGCGAATATACCAGTCACGGTCACTGTGGCTATTTGGAAGTCGGAGATTTAAGCGGTCGCGTTTTGAACGATCCGACACTAGAATTGCTAAAGAAAACTGCCGTTGCTCAAGCTAGAGCTGGTGCAGATATTATTGCACCTTCGGGAATGATGGACGGTTTTGTGGGAGCAATTCGCGAAGGATTGGACTCGGCTGGATTTGAAGATATTCCCATCATGTCTTACGCGGCAAAATATGCCTCAGCTTATTATGGCCCGTTCCGGGATGCGGCGGATTCTGCTCCCCAATTTGGCGATCGACGCACCTATCAAATGGATCCTGGAAACGGCCGCGAAGCTCTCAAAGAAATTGCTCTCGACATTGCTGAAGGCGCGGATATGCTGATGGTTAAACCTGCTTTAGCATACATGGATATCATCTGGCGCGTTAAGGAAGCAACTAACTTACCAGTTGCGGCTTACAACGTTTCTGGAGAATATGCGATGGTGAAAGCCGCCGCTCTTAATGGTTGGATTGATGAAGAAAGAGTGGTGATGGAAACCTTGACAGGATTCAAGCGTGCTGGTGCTGATTTGATTTTGACTTATCACGCCAAAGATGCGGCCCGCTGGCTGCAAAACTGATTCACTCGTGATGCCGCCATACGTTTGGGATCGGAATACCGGGCGGTTGAAACCGCGTCTAATCTGGCGAAGTGCGGACTTCGCTGGTCTAGAAGCGGTTTCAACCGCCGTCTAATCTGGCGAATTTTGAGTCAAAGACTTTTTCACCAACTTTATACAAAAAAGTATTAATAATTACCGAAATTAGTTACAAAATATGTGTAACTAAAAATAGTTTTGTAAATCGGGAATTCAATATTGATCGTTCCCAAGCAAAATCAACTTTCAATCCTGTAAGACAGTAAAAGTAACACAGTTTAGATACAACTTAAAGGCGGATTGAGCATGACATCAACGACTAGGGATTCCAGTCACATTCAATTTTGTATAGAGCGCGATCGCGCAGACATCGCACAAATCCAAGAACTATTTAAAGCCGCCGCCTTTTGGGCGAGGGCGCGCAAAATAGAAGATTGGGAAATTGCGATCGCCAATAGCGAACCAGTTGTGACAGTTTGGGATGGCTTACGGGCGATCGGCTTTGCTAGAGCCACCTCAGACGGCATCTATCGAGCCACCATCTGGGATGTCGCCATTCACCCAGATTATCAAGGTGCAGGACTCGGCCGCCAATTAGTCCAAACCGTCTTGAGCCACCCTCGAATGTGCCGAGTAGAGCGAGTTTACCTGATGACAACTTACAAACAAAGCTTCTACGAGCGCATCGGTTTTCAGCACAACGCCAGCACCACAATGGTACTTGAAAATCAACTCTTAGAAGAGAATCTCGAATTAGAAATTAACAATGGCGAATTGCTAACTGCTATTTGTTAAAGAAGCACAAAACCTGCACCCAAATCTCTAAATAGTATGGCGTGCAATGCACACCATACTATTTACAAATAATTTACCTCTTCCCTCCCTCCGTTAAATCCATTACACAATCCGTTACCAGAAAGAATTGGTTTAAAGCCGGAACCCTGATCGATCGGGCGGGGAGAAATTAAAAGCAGACGATTCATGACTCCAATCCTCTTCCTTCCAGTTAGAGGTCGCTGTCAACTGTCAACTGTCAACTGTCAACTGTCAACTTCTTCCTTCATCACAAAGTTGCCAAAGGAATAGAACACTGAGTGCGGTTAAAATTGGACTCTTCAGACTCAGAAGGCACAGCCAGAACCTCCAACTTTCCATTCATCAAACTTAAAAGAGTCTGATTCATCAACAACCTCATGCCAGAAGAGACGTGAGAATTATCGCTGATCTTAGTAGCATCCGACTCCAAATCGTGCTTCAACAAATCCCAAGATTCGCTCCAAGCACTAACCGAACGCTGATCGTCTACCCAAATATGAACGCATCCAGATTCCGGTGAAGAATGGGCAGAAACAGAAATACTCCCCTCCTCCATCTGAGCCACAGCAGTATCTACCAAATTGACTAAAACTTGTCTAAACCTCGGCAAATCTGCCAATACATAAATCCCCGGATCGGGCGGCAATATCTCCAAACGAATGCTGCGATTAGCAGCTTGCAAGTAAGTTAAATCATCAACTTCATCAAAAACCTTAGCTAACTGAATCGGCTCAATATCCATCGTGTCAGTGCCGTGTTCAGTTTTAGCAACAGAGATAATTTCATCTATCAATTTCACCAGCTTGAGTGCTGCAACGTGAGCTTGTTCGACAAACTCTCGTTCCTCTGCAGGATCGTCGCACAAATCCGACAGAATTAATTGCAGCGTACCAATCATAGTGCTCAGGGGCGATCGCAACTCGTGAGAAGTTCGAGCCAAAAAGCCCCCCTTAAATAGACTCATCTCCGATGCCATCTGATAAGCCAATTGAGTTTGCTTCAGTTGCTCAGCCAAGGCATCAAACTTCTCTAAGTTCATTTCTTGAGGAGTTGGCGGCATAGGGGGCAAAGGTTCTGGCTGTTGCGAGCTTTTTTGTCGCCCGCGCCAAATCAAACTGCTTCCCCAACCCAGTCCTAATCCCATACCTAAATATATCAAGTCGCTCCAGCCGATCGGCGCCATATTGCTTTGCCTAGGAGTTTAGCTTTTAGCATTTTAGCTCGATCGCGCCTTGTCGCAATATTTCCCAACCGCCGCCAGTCCATTTAGCCACAGTCGAAGGCAAACTCGAAGCTGTTGGCGCTGTTGGCGCGGTTGCTAATTCAGCAGCAACTAATGTCAAGACTTCGGGAAACTGCGCCTCAATTTCTGCCACCGACTCCAGAGGCGCTTGGCCTGATAGATTAGCACTGGTAGTAGCCAAAGGGCCTGTCTGCTCTAAAATCTTGAGAGCAAGGGGAAAATTAGGGACTCGTACTCCGATTGTAGTGCGATCGATCGCATTCATCGAGGGTGGCACCAGTGGCGAAGCCGGCAACACCAAAGTTAGCGCCCCTGGCCAATAGGATTCGGCCACTTGCTGCCACAATGTTAATTCTGCCGGACTCCCCTGCACGTAGGGCCATAAAGCTTGGGGTGATGCTGCCATCAAAATCAGCGGCTTGTCTTGACGGCGGCGCTTAGCTACAAAAATCAACTCCGCGCGATCGGGCCGCGCAGCCAAAGCGGGTACAGTATCTGTAGGAAAGCTGACAATATAATCTCCTGAAATTGCCCATTGAATCAAGGAGTCTATCGAAACTTGAGTCATCCGATTTTAGATTTTAATAGGACTTGCGCGAGGGTGGTCAGAAACCGATTTTTTTGCGAGAATACTTGTTGCAGTCCAAATATTCGGTAAAAAACCCGGTTTCTTTGGTGGGAGTGCGTAAGTCCCGTATATTTTAGATTTATCGCTTCTAATCATACATCATTTTCTTTAAAGAATTGTCACCTCTCTTACCGATATTCTTGTGCAGCACTTCTCGGAAATCCGACAATTGCTCTTCACCGCTGAATGCACGCTTGGGAACTATCATAAAATCCGAGTCTGACACAGGATAGAGGGATGGCACCGGATAAATTACTAATAATTTTCTGGTTTCAATAAATAATTCAAAATGCCCCCATTGAAAAGTCCCTTGCCAACTAGGAGTATCAACTATCAGCCCTTCTCCTATCACTTCTACTGTGATAGGTTCCCCGCAGTTCGTAGGCTCGACAATTGGCATCTTTATATTTACGTCGATTAGCACAAAAATTTTACATAAAACAGGAAGGGACACCAAAATAACACCCACCACTAAGAAGCTCGTATCTTTCGATGTTATTGCCAGATAAAGAAATAAAAATCCTATTAGTAATGCCAAGTTACGCAAGACTCGCTTTTCTGATTCTGAAGATCTGTTTAGATCCGCCTGATTAGCTTCTTTGTAATCATTAGAATTCAGTTGAAACCCAAAGTTCATTGTTTTCATTTAAACGTGAGGAACTGGCGAAATATTACTGGATAGCAATTTTCTAAATGCTTGACACTGCTCTCGGTTCAATGTATGTTTTGGAAAAAAATGGGGGATATTGGAAGACTCACAAGGATAGATAACAAACAAATTTTCTGTCTCTAAGAAGTGCGAGTAAAATTGCCACTTGAGTTTGAGGCTAACCTTTGCAGTTTTCAACTCCATTCCAGATTCAGTCACTTTTAAAATAACAAAGTTATGCCAAGCATTAGTAATATCTCTCCACATAAAGAGTTCAACGACTTCAAAAAATTGACAGAGCCAATAAACAAGTTGTACAATTATCCATCCTAACAAAAAAGGCGGCTCTGAAATTCCCCATTTGATCCCAAATTTAATCTGCCCGAAAAGCATAGACCAAAAGAAACCTCGATCGCGCGACATGATCTTTCGCCGCTCTAGGAACTTCACAATAGGGATGTAGGAGATGCCAAAACTGATTATGAAATAACCCCAGAGGGGATTTGCGGCAGCGTTAAGATAGGCAATTCCGCCCCCCACAATAAATACAGCCCTAGTCCACAACTCGACTTTCGAGAAAGTCTCGACTTTCGTGGCAATTCTACTAGCCTCTAAATATTCTTTGAAAGTAAACTGATATTCCAGCTTCACGGTGATACCTCTTGTATGCTGAGCGCGATCGCCGTTTTTACGCCAACTCTATCTCAAAATCCAGCAAGCATACAAAGTCGAGAAATTCTATCTTTCCTGGGCTTGTTCCCTAAAGACGATAGGCTAACGCAAAGCGATCGATTCCTGCTAAATCCGAAAATATCTGAACTTCAGCGTAACTCCCCT
Source organism: Microcoleus sp. A6-C6 (assembly GCF_036705955.1). Lineage (NCBI taxonomy): Bacteria > Bacillati > Cyanobacteriota > Cyanophyceae > Oscillatoriales > Microcoleaceae > Microcoleus > Microcoleus sp. A6-C6. Next base: position 9,799 of record NZ_JAUBVR010000056.1, read on the forward strand.
GACTTTCCAGCATCTCAGCTACCGCCTCAGCTTGTCCCGCCATCATCTCAACCAAAAAAACTCCCTCAGATTCTAAATAATCGGGAGCCGTTTCTACCAAATGCCGGATGCAATCTAAGCCATCAAAACCGCCATCTAAGGCCAGGTGAGGTTCGTGCTTCAAAACTTCCGGTTGCAGAGTCACCACCGTGCTGCTGGGAATGTAAGGCGGGTTAGACACCATGCCGCTAACTTTACCTTTGAGAAATTCTAGCGGTTCCCACCACAAACCTTGATAAAAATTAACTCGCGAGCCAAAACCCAAATTCTCAGCATTTTGTCGAGCCACTACCAAAGCTTCCCAACTGCAATCTACTGCATAAACTGTAGCATTTGTCAACTCAGAAGCCAAGCCGATCGCGATCGCCCCGCTGCCCGTTCCTAAATCCACCCAATGCGATTTTCGATTAACTGAATAGCTTTTAACAGCAGCCACAGCCAAATCGATCAGCAATTCCGTTTCAGGACGAGGAATTAGCACCGCCGGCGTTACTTTGAGCGAAAAATTCCGCCAATGTGCAACTCCCGTTAAATACTGCACAGGCACCCGTTCCTGCAACCGTCGTTGCCACAGTTGATCGAGTTCAGATAAAGACAACTTTAATTCAATTTTTGGCAAATCTTTAAACGACTCCAAACGCAGAGCCAATTTATCCAAACCTGCCAACTCTTGCAGCAGCCAGTCAAGTTCTGCTTGGGGAATGTCAGAGGCGATCGCATCTACCTTAGCTTGATTCATCCACTGCCACAACTCTAAACCCGAAACAAACATAAGACTTTTTGGGAATTGGTCATTAGTCAGTAGTCCTTGGTCAGTAGTCATTAGTCAGTAGTCCTTCGTAATTGGTAATTGAGAATTGGGAATTGGGAATTGATAAATAGTAGGTTGAGTCGAGAAATCCCAAAATCCAACCTACTAACTCAGTCCCGAACCCAAAACCTAATTATGTAGGGTTCCATCCACACCGAACCTTACCGCTTTAAGTAACGCATAAAACCAATTTTTGGGTAAATCCTGTCTGTAACTAATGACCAATGACCAATGACCAATGACTACTGACCAAGGACCAAGGACCAAGGACTACTGACTACTGACTAACTATTAGCGAGCAGGTGGAGCTGGAGCTGGAGCAGGTGGAGCTGGAGCTGGAGATGCAGCAGGTCGAGTTGGAGCTGGAGATGGAGCCACCTGTGGATTTTGGCCAGCACCAGCCGGTTGGCGCGATCGCACATATTCCAGCGACTCCCGCGACGGCATCAAAATCAGTTGGCTCAAAGACGGGTCATTTTCAGTACCCAAAGCTTCCAAAATCCTCTCCAAGTTCACTACTTCAATTTTAATTGTGCTATTCACGTTCGGCTGCTGCTGCTTAAAACGATCGACCATTTCCTGCAAGTCCTCCTTGTTAAAAAACAGGGGAAGCTCCTCTTTATCGCCCCGCTGAATCGTCAGATAACCATTTTCCGGGCCACCTCTCGCCAAAAACAGAGGTACACCGTTTAACTCGTTAACTTGTTGCCCGCTCTGCTGAAGTACAGTTTTAGCCGACTGCACCTGCTGCGCCGCCGGAATAAAAGCAAATAGCACCTGATCCGGCTTGCCTTTATTTTCTTGAGCGAGCCGATAAATTTCCCCCAGTGACACGGGTGTCACGCGCGCGGAGGCAGCCAACTGAGGATTTCCCGTTTTCAGTTGATCGACAAAAGCTTGAGCATCTTTCTGGCTGATGAAAATTCTGGCTACCGAAGCATTACCAGTTTGACCCTGACCTTGCTTGGGAACAGAAGCGATGAAAAACGCACCCTGACCGTCTGTAATCGTAAATACCGGCACCGGGCGTAACTTTTCTAAAATTTGTGGCACTGGCAGTGCCAGTGCAGACATCTTGGCAATGGGCAAGGGGCCGAGCAGAGTGCAGCCCACAATCCCCAATATTGCGCCTAAACGAACTAATGATTTCATGTTTTTCCACCATCGGCGATCCTGAAACACATTAACGCAAAGACTGGCCCCTTGACACGATCGACAAAAACTGCCTCAATGGGTCTCCATTTTGAACAAATGTCAACATCAGCGGCAGTTTCTGCTTGAATCTATTATTTAACATTGTGCGATCGGGATGACAGGATTTGAACCTGCGACATCCTGCTCCCAAAGCAGGCGCGCTACCAAGCTGCGCTACATCCCGTTGTGATAGTTGCCTATCTGTTAACCATTAAGTCACAAAACCCTCAGCTTGTCAAGCTTTTTTTTATTTTAATTTTCGATGCAGCTACGCTGAAGTTTTCTTTTTTGTTGTGCGGTTGGACAATACTTGCAAAGCTCTGGGCTTCATAACTGCCAAGCTGCGGAGGAGATACAATCAAGAGCGTAACTGACCGCAGCGCACAGCCTTCTGAGGTGTGTGGCAGCGTGAATATTGCATTTACTCAACAAATCAACGCTAACCTGCACCGGGCGAGCTAATCTGGATACCAAAACATACCTTTAATCCCCTCCGGATCGGACATAAAGCCCAAATTTCGGTAAAAATCCACCACCTGAGGGTCAGCAAATAAGGTAATGTTGCTGATATCTTCACTGCGGAGTTTTTTAATGATGTATTTCATCAGCGCCTTACCCATGCCTTTACCCTGATAGTCAGGATGAACTACCACATCCCAAAGCGTGGCATTAAAAGCATGGTCTGAAGTCGCTCTGGCGAAACCGACCAGCCGTCGCTGGCTGCCCCGTATCTCCCACATAGAGACGACTAGGAAGCTGTGCTGAATAGCTTTTTTGACTTTACGCAGGGGACGGCGGGACCAACCCACTGCATTACAAAGTTCTTCGAGTTCGTAGAGGTCAATGTCCCGATCGCAACTAAAAAAGATGCGAGCGTTGCCGCTGGCGGGTTTGCGAAACATTGGGGAAAGCGGATCGCCTAACCCAAGAGTTATATCTTCCTCAAATTCCGCTGTTTGGGGTACAGAGGCAGACTCAGAACTACTAAATAAGTTTTTCCAAAAACCCATGCAGGCGCGGTTAAGGTAGTAGAAGTTGGACGATGTGAAAGAGAACCCAATAGATCAACCCACTCCGATCGGCGTGGGATTAATTGCGGGTAGCCTCTTGAGGAACAGTTTACGGTACACTCATCTTACGCCGAAAACAGGGATTTGTCGTCCAACATTGACTCTGCGCTTTTTTGCTTCTCGTCAAGTTTGGTAGAAATGTTCTGCTAGCCTGTGCCGGGACAACCCGGTGTTAAGGTAAAATTTGTTGCCCAACCAGGACAGAGGCATTTAGGAATTGCTTCTTTTTAGTACCGCCGATCGCGTCGGAAGTCATACACTTGGTGGGAAGTACAGATCGAATGGCGCAACCGCGACATTCTAGTTATGTGTTCCCAGACAAATTTGACTTCTGCTTTTAATGAGAAAGCGGGAACAATTTAAGTCGAATCGTCAAATCTAAAATCCCATTGCCATAAGGCATGGGAGAGTCAATACCTAGTATATCTCCCGCACCTTCCCCTCAATTATGGCTTCGGGTTTAAAACCATCTACACTAGAACTTCTCAAGCGCTTTAACCGAGCGTTTCCACAGTTTTACGAGCAATTTGTCAGCAGCGAAATCCAACTGCAAAACCTCAAATTAGCTTACCAACTTTACAAAACTCGGCAAGCCGTCATCGAAATCAGAGCCGAAGGTAACAAAAGTGCCCTGCATTTTGCTTACCGGAACCAGTCTTTTCTACTCAGCGATATTTTCGGTGTGCTGGCGGCCTACGGACTGACGATTCACAGTCTGAGTCTGTACGGTCAAATTTACCCGCCGATGCTGGTATTTATCAAATTGGTGGTATCTCGCGGTGGCAAGGTACTGGCAGATAAAACAGCAGAAAACGTCTGTAGGGCGGTTCGAGAGGCCTTGGCGGGGCATTTTGAGGTTGAAGAGATGTTGGCTGTGGAATTCAATTTAGACGCGGGTTTGGAGGATGTGGCAACTGAATTTTACGTCGATCCGGTTTTCCACTTGCCAGCTCTGCTGATAGAAGCTGATAATCAGCCTGGACTTTTTTACAAAGTTATGTATGCCATCTGGCAAGAGGATTTGTTGGTGGTGAATGCAAATTTATTGGTTTGGCGGGGGCGAACTCGCCTGATTCTCTACTTGTTGGGGCCCAATGAAAGTTTAATTCCTGAGTATCTGGGGCAGAAAATCGCTGAGGGGGTGCGACAAAGATTGCTGGGCGAGCGGTTTTAGCGATCGCGCTGATGCTGGCGAAACTGGGTTTTTGCTCGATGCTTGACCTTAATCCTGAGAAAGTGAAACCGAGTCGATCGCCCTCCTGTAACTGCCGATCCCTCTGTGCTGATTTCGCGATAGGATAAAATCATGGCAACCATAGACATCCTAGGGGTTCGGCACGCTTGCGATTTGACGGCTCCCACTGCAACTTCCCCGGTTCTGGTATTTGTCCACGGCTGGCTGTTAAGCCGCCGCTACTGGCAACCTTTGACCGATCGCTTGGCACCAAACTATCAGTGCCTGACTTACGATTTGCGCGGGTTTGGCGATTCTCAACCGGACGGCGACGGCCATCCAGAGCATTGGGAACCGCTTAATTCCTGTTACACTCCCGCAGCTTACGCTCGCGATTTGGAAATTTTACTCGAAAAACTCGATATTTCTAATGCTTGGTTGGTGGGGCACTCTCTCGGCGGCACGATCGCCCTTTGGGGAGCCAGCCAATTCTCTGATCGTATTAAAGGTGTTGTTTGCATCAATGCTGGCGGCGGCATCTATCTAAAGGAAGAATTCGAGCGGTTTCGCTCCGTCGGCAAACAGCTAGTCAAAATGCGTCCCCGCTGGCTGCCTCACTTGCCATTAGCAGATTTCGTGTTTGCGCGGGATTCTGTGGCAAGATCGATCGGGCGCGACTGGGGAAGGCAGCGTTTGAGAGATTTCGTGGGAGCTCATCCAGACGCAGCTTTGGGGGCTTTGTTGGAATCCACCACAGAAGCCGAGATTCACCTGTTGCCACAAATAGTGTCCCGACTCAAGCAGCCCGTGTATTTTATTGCCGGCACTAAAGACAAAATTATGGAACCCAAATACGTGCTGCATTTGGCTAGCTTTCACTGGATGTTCCAAGGTTGTGGCGAAAATGTGCTTCAGCTTGATTGCGGCCATTTGGCAATGATGGAACAGCCGGATGCAGTGGCTAGTTACCTGCAAAATATTCTTAAAGAACATAATTAGAGGGCATGGGGCATGGGGCATGGGGCATTGGCCAAACAGGTCATGGGGCATGGGGCATTGGGCATTAGAACTTACAAATAACCAATCACCAATCACCAATCACCAATCACCGATAATCAATAACCAGTAACAACTGACTTCTTCCTTAACCTAAAATCTGTTATGTTTAAATAAGTAAGTCTGCCCGATCGCCCTCTTGGGACAGACGTTTCGATTAAATAGTGGCTTTCAACTCTAAATACTAATTCTACTTAAATATCTGTGCGCGTTAACCTCACCGATCGGCAACAACACATCCTTTGGGCAACGGTTCGCCACTACATAGCTACAGCGGAACCCGTTGGCTCAAAAGCTTTGGCTGACGAATTCAACCTCAGCGTCAGCCCAGCTACAATTCGCAATGCGATGGGGACTCTCGAAAAAGCTGGACTGCTCTATCAGCCCCACACTTCGGCCGGACGAGTCCCCTCTGACTCCGGCTACAGAATTTATGTAGATCAGTTGATTCAGCCGTCTGATACCCTCGCCGGTAAGGTGGAAAAGGTACTAGACCAGCTCAACTGGTCGGATGGTCGCATGGATGCGGCACTTCGCGGCGCGGCTCAAATCCTGGCAACTATCAGCGGTTACATTGCCATGATCACGATACCGCAAACCAATACGGCTTGCTTGCGCCACTTGCAACTGGTGCAGCTAGAGGCCGGAAAGGTGATGCTGATTGTGGTGACGGATGCCTACGAAACTCATTCGGTGTTGGTGCAGTTGCCGAAGGGCGCAGATGGTAGCTGGCCAGATGACGAAATTGTCGATCGCGAATTGCAGATTTTGTCGAATTTTTTGAATAGCAAGTTACGCGGGCGATCACTCTCGGAACTCTCGACTGTAGACTGGAGCGAGTTAGACCGAGACTTTGAGCTCTACGCAGAATGGATGGAAACCATGCTGACTGCTTTAAGCAGCCGCCAAAGCAATCCCACCTACACGCGGATTCTGATCGGCGGTTTGGCAGAAGCCCTGCGCTTACCAGATTTTTCGCAGTTGCAGCAAGTTCAAACCCTCGTACAACTGCTCGAACAAGAACAGGAATTGCTTTGGCCTTTGATTTTTGAATCGCCTGAGTTGGACACGCCAGGGAAGCGGGTAACGGTGCGTATTGGTTCGGAAAATTCCTTAGAACCAATTCGCGGCTGTACTCTGATTTCTTCGATTTACCGCCGGGGATCAGTGCCCGTGGGTAGTGTTGGGGTTTTGGGGCCGACGCGGATGGTTTACGAAAATGCGATCGCGGTGGTGGAAGCTGCGGCCGATTATTTGTCGGAAGCTATGGGCGGAAATCGAGTTAATTTTCCCGAAGGATAAGCTGTATCGGCATTTAAATTTAATTTTTGGGCGGGCTAATAATGTCCGCCCCACTCATGGTTTCAAGAAATAGGGTTTTGAAAGTTAGATCCGAATACGGTTCACTTAAGACAGATCTCCCTGGCACACCCCTTAAAAAGGGGGGACAAGAATGCCCTCAAAGTCCCCCTTGCTTTCGGGGGATTTAGGGGGATCTCCGGGGCATAAATATGTTAAGTGAACCGTATTGAGTTAGCTCCCACATTCGACACCCTCAACTGTTACATTCGGTTTTTACGGTTTTCGATCTAGCAATTAAGCAATAAATTATACTTTTTGTCCCTATATTTATGTAGGTATACAGGGAAAAAGCCTGATCGCTCTCTGAAAAACTCGATTGTTCTCAGTGATTGTACTGTGGCACGGCAATCGTAAAAAATATGGGTTAATACATTGTTAGACGCACGCTAATTTGATCGCCCGAAGTTGAAGTAGTTTGGGTTTTTGTGTGTGCCCCGAAGGCGCTGGCAACATCGAAAAACCGGGGTTGATTGACAAAAAATCTCGGCTATCAGGCTCTGGCTGGGCCCAAAAACTAAAGCACTCGCGCTTCACGAGAGATTTTTATTATAAAAAATTGGGTTTCTGCGTCCCTGGGTCGATCGAAAACAGTGAGGATTTGCAGGCGATTAAGAGCTCCATAGCTTAGTTTCTCGCTTCGAGATGGCAAGTGGGGCCGCACCTTGGCCCTCCAAAAATTAAGGATGCGGGACAGACAATCCTAGGGAGCCACAAGTCAGCAAAATGTCAAAATATTAAGACATTTTAGAGAGTTCGTCAAAAAGAACTAAAAAAGATTAGTGTTGATATGAAAGCTATATTTCTTTTGGAAATAGCTCTGGTTAGACAAATGCAAATAACTTGCAGTAAATTTAGCTTGATTGCGGCTCCATCAAAGATTTAAACGCTGAGTTAAAATCGAAACTCAATTTAGGGAATTTTTTTTAGGATTCAATGAAATCGACCGATCAAACTAAGAATACCTTTGCAATCACAACGCCTCTGTACTATGTAAACGATTTACCTCACGTTGGCAGCGCTTACACGACTATGGCAGCAGATGCCCTAGCCCGATTTGAGCGGCTGCGGGGCAAATCTGTCTTGATGATTACCGGGACTGACGAACACGGGCAGAAAATTCAGCGCACAGCCGAGAGTTTGGGACGATCGCCCCAAGCTCACTGCGACTTAGTAGTTCCGGCGTTTGAAACGCTGTGGGAACAACTCGACATCCAGTACGATCGCTTCATCCGCACAACCTCGCGCCGCCACGAGTACATTGTCAAAGAATTTTTCCAGCGCGTCTGGAACTCCGGCGACATCTACTTGAACCAGCAACAAGGCTGGTACTGCGTCTCCTGCGAAGAATTTAAAGATGAACGGGATTTGTTACCGGGAAATCGGTGTTCCGTCCACACCAGCAAGGAAGTTGAGTGGCGCGACGAAGAAAACTACTTTTTTCGCCTGTCGCGATATCAAGACCAACTCCTCGCCTTGTACGCAGAACGTCCCGACTTCATCGCCCCGGAAAGCCGGCGCAACGAAGTTCTCAGCTTCGTCAACTCCGGCCTGCAAGACTTTTCGATTTCTAGAGTGAATCTGGCATGGGGCCTGCCGATACCGGTTGACTCCAGTCACACCATTTACGTCTGGTTTGACGCTTTACTGGCATACGTCACAGCCTTGCTAGATCCGGACAACGATCCGATGTTAGAGAATGCTTTATCTAAATGGTGGCCGATTGACCTGCACTTGATCGGCAAAGATATTCTCCGGTTTCACGCAGTTTACTGGCCGGCAATGCTGATGTCAGCGGGTATGTCGGTGCCTGGCCGTGTCTTCGCTCACGGTTTTTTGACCAAAGACGGCAAAAAAATGGGGAAATCGGAGGGTAATACTTTAAACCCAGTCGAATTGGTCAATAAATACGGCGCTGATGCAGTGCGTTACTATTTCCTCAAAGAAATTGAATTCGGAGAAGACGGCGATTTTAACGAAACTCGGTTTATCAATATATTGAATGCTGAGCTAGCAAATGATTTGGGAAATTTGCTTAACCGTACCCTAAACATGGCTCGCAAATATTGCGGAGGCTCAGTGCCAAATGTGTCGGGGGAAGACATTCCCGGCGACAACCTTCTCAAGAGTATGGGCTGGGATTTGGGCGATCGAGTCGCGGGTTTTTACGAAGAATTGGCTTTTAGCAAGGCTTGCGAAGCTGTACTTGCATTAGTGAGAGCCGGTAACAAGTTTATTGACGTACAAGCACCTTGGAGTTTGTACAAGCAAGGACAGCTCGAAAGTGTCCAACAAGTGCTATATTCTGTTCTGGAATCTGTTAGACTGGCATCTTACCTTTTATCGCCGATTATTCCTAATATCAGCAACGCTATCTATCAGCAGCTAGGTTTTTCAATTGACTTTAACGATCGGGTTGCCGTTAACAGTTCAGCGACTTTTGCAGTTCATGCTGCCTGGGGCGCTTTGCCGGCTAACCAAACTCTGGGGGAACCACAACCTGTTTTTAAGCGGCTAGAACTGCTCGAAACATTACCTTCATAGTTCGCAGCCAGCGATCGGGGTGCTATGACAGATTATGAATTAGCACTTATTTCTTTACCAATCTTTCATAAAAATTGAGGCATAACAATGATGTTGAATAGAATAGAAAGCAACGACCTTTTTACGCCGGAACAGGTTCTGGAAAATCGCGGTCGAGTAGCAATTTTTATTGACGGCTCTAACCTTTTTTACGCGGCTTTGCAGTTGGGAATTGAGATTGATTACACTAAGCTGCTGTGCCGTTTAACTGCGGGTTCGCGGCTGTTACGCTCTTTTTTCTACACTGGTGTCGATCGCACTAACGAGAAACAGCAGGGGTTTTTGCTATGGATGCGTCGCAACGGCTACCGAGTGATTTCTAAGGATTTGGTGCAGTTACCAGATGGTTCTAAGAAGGCGAACTTGGATGTAGAAATTGCTGTGGACATGATGGCCTTAGTCGGGTCTTACGACACGGCGGTTTTGGTCAGCGGTGATGGCGATTTGGCTTATGCTGTGGATGCTGTGAGCTATCGCGGCGTGCGGGTGGAAGTCGTGAGTTTGCGATCGATGACAAGTGACAGTTTGATTAATGTAGCCGATCGCTACATCGATTTGGAAATGATTAAGGACGACATCCAAAAAACATCGCGCCCTAACTATGCTTACCGCCCATTGTCGGGCTTGAGCTTAATGGACGAACACGACGACAGATAGGGAATCGGGAATCGGGAATGGGGGATGGGGAATGGGGAATGGGTAATAGTTAAGGGGTAATAGCTGATGGGTTGAATAATTGAAAATTAGAAGTTAAAAATTTAGCTCAAGTCTGACAGATTTTTGATTAGTGTTTTTAATTAGCCAATTACCAATGCCCAATGCCCAATGCCCAATGCCCAATGATGAATTAGCAATGATTAATCTCAAATCACAAATTCCTAATTTAAAATCCTCAAAATTGGTGCCGCTATGTTTGGCAGCAATGATTTTGGGGATTGGTGCTTGTGCGGCTCCGCAAGAGACTCAAAAGAATAAATTAGCTGAGGATATCAAAACTGCTCAGCAGTCAAACAGCACTCTAACTTTGAACAAAGTAACCCTAGAACAAGCAAACGAAAAGGGCGAGACGTTCTGGAAAGTAAACTCGAAAAATGCCGTTTACAGCAAAGACAACAAGATAGTTGACGTTCAGAAACCAGTCGGAAAATTGTTTCAGGACGGCAAAGAAATTTATGATATTCAGGGAGACACTGGGCAGGTGTTTCAGGAAGGAAATCAGGTTTTTCTCAAAGGTAACATAGTCGCTACTGACCTAAAAAATGGCGTGGTATTGCGGGGAAATGAGTTGGAGTGGCGGCCGAAGGAAGATGTTTTAGTTGTCCGCAATAATTTGATTGGACAGAACAAACAGGTTACTGCTTCAGCCAAGGAAGCGCGGGTTTTCAGTAGGGCTAAGAGGATGGAATTATTCGGCTCTGTGGTGGCGAATGTTAAAGATCCGGTTTTGCAATTGCGAACCGAGCATTTAGTATGGTTTGTGGAGCAACAAAAGGTACACAGCGACCAACCGACTCAAATTGACAGATATAAAGATCAAAAAGTAACAGACAGCGGTTTTGCTGACCAGGTAGATGTAGACTTAAAAACCAAGATTGCGACATTAACGAAAAACGCTCAATTAATGCCATCAGACCCACCGCTGCAAATAGAAAGCAGTTTGATGAGTTGGAATTTTCCGGCCCAATCTGTGATATCGCCCGGGCCTGTAAAGGTTTTTCACCGGGTGGAAAAGGTGACGATGACTGGGGATACGGGGCGGGGAGATTTAGAGAAAAAGATTTTTTATTTGACGGGAAATGTGGTAGGAATTGGGGAAAAACGTCAATCTCAATTAAATACCGATCGCGTAACGTGGTATTTAACTAACCAAACTTTTGACGCAGAAGGAAATGTGGTTTACAAGCAACTAAATCCGGTGTTTAATTTGACTGGGCCGAGGGCGGCGGGAGAGTTGAAAAATCAAACTGTGATTGTCAAAGGTGACGGTGGTGGTGGCCAAGTTGTTACGGAATTTGTCCCGGATGAGAATAAGGGAATTTTGGACAGTAAATAGGATTGTTGCGAAAATTATGCGTCAAGTGATATGGCAGACAGTGGCTTCGGACTCTAGTTTTTCTGGTTCCCTCAGGGTGCTGGGATGGGTTGGTACGGATATCTCGCACGCTGCATACCTGGAACCGGGCTGCCCATAAGCCAGAATAGACTGTAAATTATAAATGTATCGAATAGTAACGGTCTTATGTACAAGCAACTAATTTCAAAGATCAAACCGCTTTTGAAATCACTATTTGCGATCGGTCTGGTACTGACGCTAGCCCTCGGTAACGCTGACGGAGCTCTGGCTGCTCGCAGCGGAGGACGGATGGGTGGCGGATCTTTTAGAGCTCCGGCGCGCAGTTACTCGTCTCCGACTCGCAACGCCCCGTCTGGAGGGGGTTACTACCCCGGTGGCTATGGCGGCGGTTTTGGTGGCGGTTTCGGATTCCCTTTCTTGCTGCCGTTTTTCGGTTTTGGCGGCGGGTTTGGTGGCCTGTTCTCGATTTTGATCTTTATTTCGATCGCGAATTTCCTCGTTCAAAGCTTCCGTCGCGCCGGGAATTCAACTGACGAACTCGGCAACAGCGCCCCTACTACCACAGTATCTGTGGCCCGCTTGCAAGTTGGTTTGCTAGCAGAGGCACGCGGTTTGCAGGCCGAACTTGACTCGCTAGCGCGCAAAGTGAATACGGATACAGCGGCCGGTCGCGCTCAAGTGCTGCAAGAATCTACTCTGGCGATGCTGCGACATCCTGAATATTGGGTTTACGCGGGCGCTGACTCTGTGCAAACTCGCTTGGAAGCAGCCGAAGCTAAATTTAACCAGTTTTCTTTGGCAGAACGCAGTAAGTTTACTGAAGAAACGCTCTCGAATTATAACAACCAGCTCCGGCAAGCAGGGAGCAGCAATAACCTGCCAGTTTTGCAGGAAAACGGCGCGCTAGTTGGTACTGATTTGAATTCAGAACCGGGTGAGTTTATTGTGGTGACGGTGATTGTCGGTACTCAAGGCAAATTGCAATTGCCAGTAGTGAAAAACTCTGAAGATTTGCGCCAAGCTTTGCGCCAGATTGGGGGAGTATCGAGCGAGCAGTTGCTGGCGGTTGAGGTGCTGTGGACTCCTCAAGCTAACGGCGATACTCTGACTGCTGATGATATGTTGGCTGGCTATCCTGATTTGCGATCGATTTAGCGAGCAAGATGGGGCGCGGAGTATTGTCTCCCGCGCCCCATCGGGCTGCAAAGCTGTGCGGGCCAACCCGATTGGTTTGAATACGGACTTGAAGCAGGATTTTGTGGAATGCCGATCGAGCTACAAAAGATTGTTCAACAAATGCTAGTATTGAGAGATTAATATTCAGCTTGATTGATCTGCTATTGGCAAGGCTTGCCCTCTAAGGGTTTTGCGAAGAAGTTAGGCAGGATAAAAAAACTGTGTTCAGCGAGGAGTGACTGCTTCGGAAGAAGTTGCGACCGCGCGCCCTCTAAATTTAATATAAAAAGCGATCGGGAGCTAAAGTTATGGCCGACAGCAGTAGAAAAAAAGCACTTTTTATTTTGAGCCAGTTAAATAATGACGATATCGACTGGATAGTCCAAAAAGGCAAAAAAGAAATTCTCAAACCGGGCGCGATTTTGATCCATGAAGGGAGACAGCATGATGCGCTCTACATTGTTTTGAAGGGGAGTATGAGCGTTTGGATCGAAGCTGAGCAGAGTAAAGAACTCGCCAAAATAGGCAGTGGAGAACTTGTGGGAGAAGTTTCTTTCATTGACGCTCGCCCTCCTTTGGCAACGGTGAAAGCGATCGAAGAAACTCACTTGCTGGCAATTCCCCGGCGGCTGTTAATCATTAAGCTTCAACACGATATGGGTTTTGCTTCCCGATTTTATTACGGAATTTCTCTGTGTCTGGCAGACAGGATGCGCGGTACGATCAGACATATAGAATACGGTCGCAATATAGAATTGGATCAACCAGAATTAGAACGCGATGATATTAATCCGAACGTCTTGGAAAATTTGGCGCTAGCTCAGGCCAAGTTTAATTGGCTGAGGGAAAATGTTAAGGCTTGATTAATTTTAATTAAATTCGCATTGATGTCAACTTTAAAATCTCAAAACTGAAGCACTCCTACTTTATACTTAATCAACCTGGGTTTTTTAACCACCCGTGCTAATATCATCTCCGAATACAATATTAGTTTGTAGTGAGGGCTTCAGCCCAGATCCATGATGCTTGACTGAAGTGCTCAGGAGCGAACTATTATTTATTGCAGGTAATTGACCGCGGATAATATTAAGTCCTAAATTAGACCTGAATAGCAAAAGTCCTTTTAATTAAGTTTTAGGACGGGCGGGACACCCATCCCACAATCAAAAAATACCTAGGGCTTGCTGAAAAAGCCCACAAATCGAATCTAGGCGCCAAACAGCTTGAAAAATGGGAGATTCGGAGATGGGTTCCCAAATTTACTCCACAATTTTTCACCGAAATCCAAGGATTTTGAGCCAAAAAACGTCATAACCTTGCACTTTTTTGTGTTTAAAAATCTTGAAACCATTGGCAGTAAAAGCTTCTAGTTCTATTCAGCAAGCCCTACCTAGGATGGGCGAGACGCCCATCCTAGGTATTTTTCCAAGAGGTATATTATCAAAACATCAGTCTAAAACAAAATAAGGGTGGGTTTTACCGGAAAGGTCGATCGACCTTTCCCCTAAAAAAACCCGTCCCTTTGCAGTTGCAACCTCACGCGCCCAAGCGCTACTACAAACCAGACAACCTAAATAATTCCCGGCCCTTTGTGACGGGTGTCTGCTTCTTCTGTGAGTTTTCCTTCCTCACCTTTTTTATCTTTGATTTCTGCGAGAGTGCGAGCGCGTTCTGCGGCTTCGGCTTCATCTTTTGCTCTCAAATCGCCCGGTTCGTTGATGTACATTTCCGGTTCGATCGCGTAATTGTTAACAAGACCTTCTTGGTCTACTGTATAACCATCTGTAGTGTGAATGCTTTCGTCATCGGTTTGGTCGTCTGTTTTGGCGCTTTTCTGCTTTGCTTCGGTGGTTGCGTGCATGAAGTTAGAGCCTTCGCGCTCTTGTCGCGCTGCTGTCTCAGCAGGAGTAATGCCCCTGTCGTAGTGGGGAGCTTCCATATTAGCTTCGATTTGTTCGTCGGTTGGTGTTGATTTGCTAATTTCACTCTCGGGCGGTGTTGGTTGGCGATTAGTCATGATTTTTTCCTGAGTTATCTTTTCAAAAAGGTCTTTCGCTTATACTTTAATATTAAGCTTAAGCTAACTCATTAACAAACTATCTTTGGTTATAGTTTCCTCAAAATTGCTGTTATCTATAATACACTTATTCCGTCTTCCTCAAGACAGATTTAATTGTGTTTTTATTCAAAAATTTACACCGGGCGAGTATATGGCATCTATCTAAAGATAGAGAATTAGTCATTAGTCATTGGTAATCGGGAATTCGTAATTGGAAATTGCGAAAATGACTAATGACTAATGACGTTCCCGATCGGGGACGTTCGGACGTTGGACGTTCGCTCGGAGGGGAAAGCACTAATGACCAATGACTAATAACTAGCCTTCGGCTTCGCTCAGGCTAAAATGACCAATGACTAGCCTTCGGCTTCGCTCAGGCTAAAATGAATAATGACTAATGACTAATGACTACTGACTACTGACTACTGACTACTGACTTTTTTTATGCTTCTTTATAGAAGCGGATGATTTCGCGGACGTGGTTGAGAAATTGTCCGTCGTCGGTAAGCTGGGCGATTGCACTTTCTGCATCTCTTGCCAGTTTAGTGTGTTCTGCCTGATTTTTCGATCGCAAAGATTGTAGAGATGCGGATAAATTAGTTAATTCTATTGTGGTGGCCTGTTGCTCCCGCTCTTGGACAGCCACCCACGAATTCGGATTATTTAAACTGAATTGATTGGCTAAATCTTTAACTGTAGATTCTAAGCTTGCAAAGCGGCTGCGGAGTTCGACAATATCTTCGCGGGGGTACAAAAATTGGCTGCGGATACTTGTCAGCCGCTGGGCTAAATACTGATAACCTCGGATAGCTGGACGCATTACAGTTAACAGCAGTGCAGCACCGGAACTGAGATAGCCCACAGCACTAATTCCAGTGGCGGATAAGGCGTAAAGTACGATCGCGCTTCCGAGATGCAGGGCGATCGCCACAAAGAGCGATCGGCTAACTAATACATTAACGTATTTGAGTTGTTCCTGATCGACAGTAATATTTCTTTTAGTAGATTCTGCGGCTTGCGCTAAAACTTCTTTAGCTTCAAAATGGACATTCCAAGGAACTGTAACTATCAGCAACAGCCATTCAAAAATAGCAATGGCAATTACCCAATCAATAAAACTGCCGGCGGGGACGTGCAGCCATTGCAGAATGGCAAAAACTAACAATAAAAATATGCCAGTACCGGCACCGAAACCTGCAAAACTGTACATAACGAGAGCCTTTGTGAAATGTTATTTTGATTGTGAGTAGGTTGTTTTAGTCTGGAGTCCGAAACTGTGACAGTTAAGTAATCGTCCTATTAATCCCGGTTGATTAGTTATGAGTAACAGTGCGAGGCAAGGGTTGCAACCAACCTGGCTTTTCGGCGAAATACTTGCTATATCTCAATCGTGGAATGCTATTTTGATTGTGGGTAGGTTTTTGAGGTATGGAAGAATAAGCTGTGACAGTTGAGAAAGCGTCCTATTGTTGAACCCAGTTTATTAGTGATTAGTAATATTCCAGGACACAATAGTTTCCAGATGCCTGGTTTGTTAAAAAAAAATACACGGACTTTCACCGATCAATAATAGTTAAATAAAACGGTTTTGTTGTGAGAATTGCATAAATTCTAAATAATTACTTATTAGCGATTAGCGATCGGGATAAAGTCAGATTTTCCTCAAGTCATATCATTTGAAATTTAAGCTTTGAGATTAGTAATGACTGATTGTATCTGGGTTTGCAGCTTGTCTACAGTAGCATTCTTTTTTGAACTGGTATAACTCACAGGGTTACACTTGGGGAAAAACGCAGCGATGTCAAAATGCTCCTCTCTCCAGTTTTCTTTTGCAGAGCTGCTCGATCGCCTGCGGCTGAGATAAACTGATTGAAAGGTCGATCGCACGTTGAGCCAATTACCAGCTTGTTACCAAGGCGGTGATACTGCAACCTGCGATCGGCCACAGCAAAATAGGTGCTAAAATTAACTCTACCGTCTCCGATTTCCAATAACTGCACGTCTACAATCTAAAATCAAAAGTCAGCAGCAAGGACAAACCGATGGCGAACTCAACTCTTGGCCTAGAAAATCAACTTTACGATTATCTGTTATCTATTTCCCTGCGGGAACCAGATATTCTCGCTGCGCTGCGAGAAGAAACTGCTCAGCATCCTATGGGTATGATGCAAATAGCTCCCGAACAAGGTCAGTTTATGGAGATGCTGGTGCAGCTTATGGGAGCGACAAAAACCTTAGAAATTGGCGTTTTTACTGGTTATAGCTCGCTGTGTGTAGCTTTAGCGCTGCCTTCTAACGGTAAAATTATTGCTTGCGATGTCAGCGAGGAATATACTTCGATCGCACGACGCTATTGGGAAGCTGCGGGTGTAGCAAACAAGATTTCTTTGCAGTTGGGCCCAGCACTAAATACTCTCGACACACTCATAGCCGAGGGACAAGCCGGAACCTTTGATTTTGCGTTCATCGACGCTGATAAAGAAAATTATGAGGCTTATTTTGAGCGATCGCTCCAACTTGTACGCAATGGCGGTTTAATTGTAATTGATAACGTTCTGTGGTCGGGACGAGTTGCCGATCCTCAAGTACAAGACACAAGTACCACCGCCCTTCGTAGTTTCAACGACAAATTGCGTAACGATCCGAGAATTACTCTTAGTGTTGTCCCCATTGCTGACGGACTGACTTTAGCCCTTAAACGCCGCTGGGCGACTATGATGGAACCGGAACATCACAATTAAAGACTTGTAGTTGCTGGGAATTTTATTAAGGCCAAAGAAACCAGGTTTTTATCTGTATTGAAGGCCGCGATACAGTTTTATTGTGAAAAACCCGGTTTCTGCCGACAGGCCCATCTAGGACTATATCAATTACCGACGATCAATTACAATTAATCAAAACCTTCAACAAATATTATTGATTTCAAGTGAAAATGCTGGCATCAAATTTACAAATAAAATTACCAATTCACGAAACTTTTCAGTGTACTGTTCAAGGCGAAGGTTATTGGACAGGTACTTTAGTTGATTTTATTAGATTGGCCGGTTGTCCCGTGGGGTGTCCTTGGTGCGATACAGGGTACGGAAATGGTGGAAAAAGTTTGCCATCTCTGCCGCAGTCTATCTCTCAACTATTGGCAGAATTGCAGTCTCCGAGAGTTGTCATTACTGGCGGCGAACCTTTTATTCACCAGAATTTGCCGGAGTTAGTTGCAGCATTGTTAGAAGCTGACAAGCAGGTGAGTATTGAAACTTCTGGCGCTTATTGGCAGGATGTTTCGCCGCTGGCTTGGATTACTCTTTCTCCTAAAGAACACGTCAATCCTAGATATCCGGTACAAGAGCATTTCTGGAAGAAAGCTAATGAAATTAAGTTGGTGGTTAGCACGGGCGAAGAAGTTAATTTTTATAGAAAATATTTTGTTGAGAATATGAATATTCCTGTATTTTTGCAGCCGGAGTGGGAAAAACGCGATCGGGCAATTCCGATTATTTTGGAATTGCTCAAACAGCATCCGAGTTATAGGTTATCTTTGCAAACTCACAAATTTATTGGTGTGCAATAAACCTTCAAAAATCCTGTAGGGGCGGGTTCATCAACTATCTATGAAACCCACAAATAATCTCATAAACCCGCCCTATCCCCGCCATGATTCACATCAACCTCTTACTCAATAAATTAATGTGCTTTTTTATTCTTTGTTGGTGGGGGCGGGTTCACAATATTATTCATTTTTATCATAAATGGTTGGTGAACCCGCCCCTACCAGCGATGAATTTTGGAATGATTTATTTCAGTTTTGAACATCGCACAAATCGGCAATTGCCATTTATTCAGGATGGTTAGCAATATAATTTCTCAGCCATAAATTATTTATTTACATATTTTGCTAAATTTTCTCGCCTCTTCAGGATGAGAAGCAAAGTAATCTTCCAACCATAAGCAGCCTTGTCTGATAAAATGATCTAAATCAAATTCTAAGTTCCATAACTTGATAGTATTGTCAAGCCCACTAGAAGCCAGTGTTTTACCATCTGGACTAAACATCACGCTGGTAACGCTGCCAAGGTGTCCTTCTAAAGTTGATATTTCCAGACCATTTTCTACATTCCATATCCTCACTGTACCGTCATCGCTAGAGGAAGCTAAAGTCTTGCCATCTGGACTAAAACTGATATTGGTTATATCAGATAAATGTCCTTCTAGGGTGAACAATAATCTGCCATTTTCTGCATTCCATAGTTTGACTATACTATCCGAACCACCAGAAGCAAAAATTTTACCATTTGGGCTAAAGCTAATGGTAGCTACCCAACCGCTATGGGCGGGAAAACTCTGCCTTAAACTCCTTGTTTTTAAATTTAATAGCTGTATATCACCGTCAGAACAAGCCACAACTAGAGCTTTTCCATCTGGACTAAAACTTAAATCGGTTACAATACTGCGAGGTTCTTTAAAGGTTTGCAATAACCTCATATCTGCTACATTCCAAAGTTTTACCGTACTATCAGAACTGCCAGAAACAAAAGTCTTTCCATCTGGACTAAAGCGAATGCTTCTCACCCAAGCGCTATGACCGTTGAGAGTTTTTAGTAGTCTACCATCTTGCACATTCCACAACTTAATTGTTTTGTCAACACTGCCGGAAGCTAATATATTACCATCGGGACTAAAACTAACACTTAGCACCAGACCTTGATGACCGCTGAGAGTTTGGAGTAAAGTACCATTTTTCTTATTCCATAACTTTATTTTAAAGTCGTCGCTACCGGAAGCTAACATCTTACCGTCGGGACTAAAACTTACAGCTCGAACATTAGTGCTATTTCCTTTAATGGTTTGCGGTTCCCTCACCTCTAAATTCCAGAGCTTAATTGCACTATCAAAACTTCCAGAAACCAGAGTTTTGCCATCGGGACTAAAACCAATACTCAAAATTCTGCCACGATGTCCTTTAAGAAGTTGCGGTTCAGTTGTATTGTCGTTTATATCCTCTAAATTCCACAATTTGACTGTACTATCGGAACTGATAGTGGCTAGAGTATTGCCATCTGGACTAAAAATTGCACTCCAGACAGCCCTGCGATGGGTTGGAAGGTTTTGCAGTAAAGTTCCATCTACTACATTCCACAGTTTCACTATGCCGTCTTGATCGGTAGAAGCTAAGGTTTTACCATCGGGACTGAAACTGACACTTCTGGTGTTACTTTTATGATCTTCCAGAGTATTTATGAGAGTTCCATCGCCAATATTCCAAAGCTTCACGGTTGTATCAAAACTTGCAGAAACGAGAGTTTTACCATCGGGACTAAAACTAATATGGGTAACGCTCTGGGTATGTGCTTTCAGAGTTTTTAATAATGTAGCGTCGGCTGTTTTCCACAAATTGATAAAACCAGCGGAACTACAGGAAGCGAAAATTTGACCGTCAGGACTAAAGCTGACACTTCTCACCCAGCTATGATGAGCCTTAATAGTTTTAATTAAAGTGCTGCGCGTTACATCCCACAATTTGACAGTACCATCTTCACTTCCAGAAGCCAAAATCTTGCCTTGAGGATGAAAACTCACACTCGTAACTCTACCAGTATGTCCTGTCAGGGTTGATATTAATGTAGCTGGTCTAGCATTCCATAATTTTACTGTACGATCCTCGCTAGCAGAAGCAAAAATTTTGCCATCGGGACTGAAAGTTACACTTCTGATAGCGCCACGATGACCGATCGCGCGATCGCGTTCTCTAACATGATAAATTGCCTGTTGTAGCCCCCTGGTTACTTGTATCTGTGTCTCATTGCTGGCTGATTTTTCTAATCCTTTGATCTGTTGTGCTGCTTGTAACGCTTTCAGCAGCGCCTCAAAAGAATCGGAAACCAAAGCTGCTTTAGAGAATGAAGTTTGCAAGATTACTTGTTGTTCTGCTAGTTGCTGTTGGGCTTGTTTTACTTGTAATTGGATTGAGATTGCTGTGATGATAGAAATTGCCAAAACTATAGAACCGATAGCCACAATCCGAGTAGCCCTCCGCTGGGCTTGAGTTAATTTTAGTTTTGCTTTTTGTTGAGCCAAAACTAAAATTTCATTCGCATCTGCTAATATCTGACCTTCTTCTTCTTTGACGACTAAAGCCTGTTGAACTTCTCGCTTTTCCCAATTTTGAGCCGCCGCTAAAAAGCGGTAATCCAGAGGACTTAAACTTTGATTTTTTGCCCAATCTAAAGCTTCTTGTAGGGCATTTCCCCGCAGCAGCCGCGAATTATCTTCAAAATTGGCAGCATTCCAAGCATTAAAATTTTCCGCATAGGGGCGAAGCTTGGCTAACTGTTTATCCACCCATTCAAGATTGAAAATTTCGGCATAAATTAGGTTGTAAACTTTTAATTTGCCTTGATGCAGAACCACCAAACCTGAGAGGCGCAATTCTGTTTGTTCGTGACTGCCATCGGCAAGAACCCCCCCCTGCCCCCCCTTGCTAAGGGGGGGAGTAAGAGTGCTTATTTTTTCAGGGCTAAGGGAGGATTCTTGAGTATTTAGCCCCCCCTTAGCAAGGGGGAGTTGGGGGGGGTTTGCGCTTATTTTTTCAGGGCTAAGGGAGGATTCTTGAGTATTTAGCCCCCCCTTAGCAAGGGGGGGTTGGGGGGGGTTTGCGGATTGCAAAATTTGCTGGTAAAGCCCTAATAACTGGCCTGCTTTTTGCTGATTTCTCAAAATGCGATCGCGAATAGTTTTCAAATGTTCAGGCTCATCCTGAGACTCCCAATTCTCCACAATCCGCAACTGCACCACCTCTTCAACCGATCGCAAATTTCCCAATGCAGATTCCTCAAGCATCAGTTTGCATAGCTTTTGCGTTAAAAAAGGTTGTCCCCCCGTCCAATCTAAGATTTGGGCGATCCTCTGCGAGGGCTTCGCTAACGCACTTTCAGCATCACCAACTTGTCCCCGCCAACCATCAATCAAAGGCTGCACTTCATCAATTTTAAAACCGCCTAAATTTATCGCCTTACCAATATTAAAAGGAGTTTGAGTTTTATCAGCAATCAAATCCGCCGGTGTCGCCACCCCCAACAGCGCAAAAGTCAAACGCCGGTATAAAAAATTGTCAACTCTTTGATTGTAAAACCAGCGAATTAGAGCAAAAAACTCATCCGTAGAAAAATTCATGCTCAAAACGCGATCGATCTCGTCAACAAAAATAACAATATTTGATTCTATTTCAACTAAAACAACTTCTTCAATAAACAAACTAAACCGCTGTAGAGGCGAAAACAAATCCCGGCGATCGCGCCACCAACTCCGCCAATTAATTTTACTTCCTAGCTGACAGCTACTAACCAAAGAATTAACAATCCCAGCATACCATTTTTCCGCAGTTACATCCTCCTTACCAATCCCAGTTAAATCGATAAAAGCGCAAACAGTACCTTCAGCTTGCAACCTTTGCATAGCCCGCACCCGCAAACTAGACTTACCCATTTGCCGGGAATTCAAAACGTAACAAAACTCACCAGCTTTTAAACTTTCGTAAAAGTCCAAGTCTGCTTGCCGCGTCACGTAACTAGACGCATCTGCTGGGAGACTCCCGCCAATCTGATATTCATAACTAAATGGAAATTCTTTCATCATTGCTTGCACCAAAATCTTGACTTGATTGTACGATCGCTTACCTGACTATTTAGCGATTTACCAAAAAAACCTGACTTTTTAAGATTTTGACGACTGGCGAATCGGCAGTCAGGAACCGGGTTTTTTGGGCAAATCCTTCGTTGTAGCTGAAAAATTAGGCAAAAACCCGGTTTCTTTGGTTTGATGTTTACATCCTGATTTTGATGGTGCTTTGTCAGGGTGCACCTGATTTTTTCCTATAAATTCAGAGATTCAAGTGATTGAGAGGTTCCTATAATACCTGATTTTATCACCATTGCCGTTCATTAAATTTAGTACGAAACTGATAACAGAAAGAAACAAGTGCAGCAAACAAATATAAACACTTATAACTTTCGCCCAATTAATAAATATTCACCAAGAGGAATAACTCCCATGACAGAACTTAGAACTATCGCCGATACCAACATTCCTACATTCGGTTTAATTGAAGACTTCACCGATATTCGCAGACCAGAAATCGATGGCGATCCGAAGCCAAATAAACCGCGTGTTATTGAAGATTTAACCGATGTTCCCCGGCCAGACATCGATACAAATCCAATCGTAGAAACACGTAACGTAATTGCCTCTGACAGCAACTCTACTAAGAGCTTGTTCGGCACTATGGATACACTCGGCAGTTTACCTAATCCTAACAGGATAGTAGGAACCGCAGGAAATGACTATCTAGTAGGAAAGCATTACATAGACGATTCAATCTTTGGCGGTCGAGGTGCAGATACACTCAAAGGTCTTGACGGTAACGACTTTTTGTATGGCGGTAGCGGTCAAGATGTCCTCTATGGCGGTGGAGATTCCGATTGGCTAGAAGGCAATAGTGGCAATGACATTCTCATCGGTCATAGCAACCATGAAGGAGGATACGATATTAATGAAGTCGATACTTTAATAGGAGGTTCGGGATCCGATACATTCTCGCTAGTTATCGATGGCCCATACTACGATATTCCTTACTTAGATGGTCTAGGGGAACACGCCTATGCGATAATTATGGACTTTAAAACAGCAGATGGAGATGCAATCTTGATGGTGGGCAAAAAGAACGATTACGAATTTGTATCTGGTTCCTATGATTACGGCAATAAGTCACTGAAAGACACTAAAATCTTTTATCAAGGTGACATGATTGCGGTAGTGGCAGACACCATGGCTGCGGATTTAACTCTCTCTTTTGTGTAACTCTATTTGTAGGGTAGGCACTGCGAACCCTACAAACTGGAGTTTGGAAACTTTGGGTATGGCGATCCGAATGTTCCAGATACTAATATCAAGTTCGGAAACGATCTAATTGGTGTGTTACAAGACACCATCAATGTCACACCAACAGACTTTATCCTTGGCGATCCATTTCCTGGCTAAGCCGATCGCCCTCTGCCTGGTTAAACTTAGCCGTATTATTTGACGGCGTTACAAAAGTTATGGCAGAGGGAATAAATCAAGTTTTAACGACTCAAAGCAATGTAGTAGCGATCGTACAGGTCGCTCAATCTCTACGTCCTAATTTTGAACAACAAGGAGTAACAGAAATGGCAATTATTAATGGCACTAACTTCAACGACAACGGTATCGATAAACCCAAGCTAGTTGGAAACGATCCCGAATGGATTCAAGGCCCGAATGGCCCTCTATTAACACTGGGATTTGACACAATCTATGGCTATGAAGGCAACGACATATTGTTGGGTCTTGGTGGAGATGACAAGCTGTACGGCGCTTCTGGTAGCGATGAGCTGTATGGTGGCGCTGGTAATGATTATTTAGATGGTGGGTTTGACAACGACGTTCTCGATGGTGGCTCTGGTAATGACACTTTATATGGTGGCGCTGGCTACGACTATCTAGTTGGTGGTTTTGGCAACGATCGCCTGATTGGTGGTAATTTAGATGATGCTCTACTTGGCGGTACGGGCAACGACGTTCTCTTAGGCGACAGCGGTAACGATCAACTTACTGGTTACGGCTTTGGGCAAAATGAATTCGACATCCTCACAGGTGGCATTGGAAAAGACACCTTCGTGTTGGGTGACATAAATAGTGTTTACCACCTCGGAAATGGCTACGCCACAATTACGGACTTTAGCTTAATTCAAAGCGACAAAATCCAAATTAAAAGCCTTCTAACAGACGGTTACTCGCTTGGGCTTGGCAACTGGGAAGGTAGCAATGCCCAAGACACGGGAATCTTCTACAAGGGTGATTTAATTGGTGTTGTGCAAGACCAAAACATTACTAATCTCAACCCAAATCAGGTGTTTGTTTCTGCATCTAGTCCGCTCTAATACCTGATTTTATTACCAACAACATTACTTGGAGAATCATCATGAATAACAACATTCAAAACCAAAAAATCTCAGTTGTACGGCCTGTAAGATCTATCGTCCTTGCCACCTTGATGGCAGTATCTTTTTCCTCTGCAATGGCAATTTTAGGTAACACTTCTCAAGTTTTTGCCAACCCTTTAAAATCACAACAGGTTAATCACCTTCAAATTAATGAAGTAATTACTTCCCCATCTTCGATTGTCGGTAACTGGAAAGGAAATCTTTATTCTCAAGGTGATGATGCCTTAACCTCTGTTGAAATGGTTATCAAACAGGGAGCAAACCAGCAAGGAACATGGAAATTTATAGGAGAAAATAACACTCCTTTTGAAAGTGGTGCAGTAGTTTCCTCTTTAGGTGCTAATAGTGCAACTTTGGAATTCAAGCAAAAAGACAAAAAACCTAGTTGGTTTTTCAAATGCAAACTTCCCAACAATACCCAGCTTTCTTGCGAAAAGGTTGGCAATACAAATTGGAAGCTCACTTTGAAAAAAAATTAGCTTAACTCGCGAGAAGCCCTACGTCTCACCGGAAGGTGAGCGTGTTTTCTTTAACCTAAAACACGGCAGAAATACTCGCGGTACAAATTGCAGCGCGGCATCACATAATTGTTTTGCCGCCCCACAATTCCCATGCTGTGCAACTTATAAATTTGCATTGAATCCAATTCAACTGCTTCCGGGGAATTTACAACTTTTTTCAAAGCTAAAGCTAATTCGGGATTTTGTTGCAGAATTTCTAAATGCCTCCGCAAATGATTGCTGTAGATTCCCGATTCTGAGGCAGCATTTTCTAATAGCTGATTTAATGAGATTTTCCCACAACTAACCTCATACATTGCTAATCTTACTAAATAAGGATGTCCGCCGATCGCACAAATCAACTTTTGCAACTGTCCATCAGCCCAATCCAAACCGTGCAGACGAGCTAAATCATAAATTTGCTGGCTCTCAAACTCCTGCAACTCAACTGGAACTCCCGCATTAAACGGAGATTGGTTCATATCCAAAGGAATGTAAACCTCCGTAGAATGCGCCATTACCAACCGTAAATTTTTCCAGATATCAGAAATCTTGGCTTTTTCGTGCCAGCTTCGCAGCATCCCCAGAAAATCTTCAACTACTTCCGTGTGGGGAAATATGCGATCGACTTCATCCAATCCCAACACTAGAGGAGTTGCTATTTCTGCCAGCAAATACTCTTCAAAGTATACCGTACAGTTATCGTTGCTGCCCAAAATATCCGTATCCCAATATTCATTTAACTTATTTTCTAACTTTAACTGCCGGCTTACCATCAAGCACAGCCAGCGCAGAAATTTATCAAGATTTGTTAAAATTCCTCGATCGGCGGCGCTCAAATCCAAATAAACTGCGTGATAATTTTCCCGGACAGCGCTAGCTAAAATCCGGTTCATCAGTGAAGTTTTACCCATCATCTCCGGGGCTTTAATCCGAATCAGAGAACCGGGTTTGACAACCGTTTCCTCGCAGAGAGAGTCGATGCTGGAACGCTCTATATAAAAAGGTGAATCTAAGGCTACTGAACCTTCGGGAAATTGCAAATTTGCGGCCGTCGGTAATGTTGATGAGGGCAGATTTGCGTGCAGAGATTGACTGGGTTCTGCTTCATAAGCTCTCCTCAGCGCTTCTTTGAAGTTTTTCTTAGTAATTCTTTCTCCCAAAGCTTCTGAAAGCTTGTGCCACAATTTGTTACCGACATCTTTGTTGAGGTATTCAGCACTGTAGCCGTAGGTTTTGGCAATTTCATCGTAACTTTTGCCTTCCCAAGAACCTTGAAGGACTTTCATTTCGATATCGCTGAGATATTTGCCGGTGTTTTGAGCAAAAATGCGATCGGCTGATTCTTTGGTTTTGCTCCAAGAGAATTCTAATTCTGATTTCATGGGATCGCCCGTGAGTACGTATATACGTAAGTATGCAGACTATTGCCAGAGAAGACTTGTTCCTCCATCGGGAAATTACCCTGATTTTTCCCTATTTTAACTGATTTAAGCTGAGTTTTTACTGTCAATGCTTGTTGAAATACCTGATTTTATTCCCCTGGTGGGTTTTATGCTTATAAAATAAGCTGGTTTTGAAGCAAGTTGATTGTCGATCGCAATTACAGAAATCCGATCGCACTAACCAAAGCCAAACCTCGCAAACACCAGGGTATCAGGAGAAAAATCATGGCTGCTACCATTACCGTTAATAGCACAGATGACTTGAATACCAGGAATGCCGTCATCTCGCTCAGAGAGGCAATTCTGGTTGCCAATGGTACTCTGAATTTTGCTGCTTTGACAGTGGCAGAACAAGCGCAAATTAACGGTACTGTCGGTACTGGTGCCGATCGCGACACGATCGCCTTTAATATCGGGGCGATCGGTTCTCAGCAATTAATTCAGCCTTTATCCGCACTGCCGACGATCTCCGATCGAGTTGTCATCGATGGCTGGAGTCAAGGTGGCGCGGGCTATAACGGTTTGCCACTGGTGGAACTCAGCGGCAACCTCGCTGGAATAGGGATTGCCGGACTTGCTATCACTGCTGGGAACAGTACCGTGCAAGGTTTAGCGATCAACAGATTTATTAGCTTGGAAGGCATCCGCTTGCAAACCAATGGCGGCAACGAGATCCTCAGCAACCACATCGGCACGGATCTAACGGGTACGGTCGATCGGGGCAACGCCCGAGGGATCTTGATTGATGGCGTTCCAGATAATCGGATCGAGAACAACTTAATCTCTGGCAACAACAATTCTGATTTCGGGTTTGGCATCGATATTTCCGGTATCGCTGCGCGCAACAACCAAGTAATCGGCAACCGTATTGGCACTGATATTACGGGTACTGTTGCGATCGGCAACAACGCTGGCATCAGCATCCGCAATGCGCCTGAAAACCTGATTCAGGACAACCTGATTTCTGGCAATGTGGGCATCGGTAGCGGAATTTTGATTAACGGCCCAACTGCCAATCAAAATCGAGTTGTCGGCAACCTCATCGGCACTGATATCACGGGTAATGTAGCGCTAGGAAACAGTATCTATGGCATCTCTATTGGCAGCGCTTCTAACAATATTATCGGCGGCACAACGCCTCAAGAACGCAATATCATTTCTGGCAGTCAGACTGCGGGTATTGCTTTTCTAAAAGCGCCTGGTCCAGCCGCTGTACCTGCGACAAACCGAGTTGTCGGCAACTATATCGGCACAAATATCAGCGGTACTGCCGCTTTGGGAAATCCGATCGGCGTCTTTATCGGTGTTGGCGAAAGCAACATCGTCGGTGGCACGACACCGCAAGAACGCAATGTCATTTCCGGCAATCAAATGGGCGTCTTATTCCTTAGCGAGCAGACAATTGGCAACCGCGTTATCGGCAATTATATAGGCACGCAAGCTGACGGCAGCACTCCTTTACCCAATACTTTGTACAGCAACATCATAGCTCAAGATGCTGGTGTGAATAACCGCATCGGCGGCACCGCAGCAGGGGAAGGAAATACGATCGCATTTAGCGGTAGCAGCGGCATTCAAGTGACCGGTGGCAACGGCGTAGCAATTTTAGGCAATTCTATCTTTTCTAATAATGGTTTAGGCATCGATCTCGATAATGATGCCGATCCCCTAACTAGCGACGGCGTTACCCCAAACGAATTGGGAGACGGAGATACAGGCGGCAACGGCTTGCAAAATTTTCCTATTTTAAACTCGGCAACTGCTAGCAACGGCAACATTACTATTAGCGGCACTCTCAACAGCATTGCCAATACAACTTTCCGCGTCGAATTTTTTGACAATACTGTTTTAGATCCCAGCGGTTACGGCGAAGGAAAAACTTACCTCAACTTTGTTAATGTCACGACTGATGCTGCTGGAAATGCTAATTTTACATCGCCGGTGTTAACTGCAACAGGGGCGATTGTGACTAATGCTATTAACTTAACAACTAACGATACTTCCGAATTTTCTCAACCTTCCCCCGGCTTACTGCAATTGAGCAACCCCGCTTACACGGTGAATGAAAACGGTACAGTTGTAGGTGCAGCAATTACTGTCGATCGCATTGCTGGTAACAAAGGTGCAGTTGGCGCAACGCTGACGCTGGCGGATGGTACTGCTGTTGCTGCTGACTACACCAATACGCCGATCGCGATTAACTTTGCCGCTGGCGATACCACACCAAAAATTGTGACTATTCCGATCGCTGATGATGCGATCGATGAAGCTGACGAAACGGTTAATTTATCTCTGACTAATCCTACTGGAAATGCTACGGTGGGCGATCGATATAACAATGCAGTTTTGACGATCGCAGATAATGACAATCCTCCAACTATCAGCATCGCCCCCGCCACGATTAACCAAGCTGAAGGCGATACAGGAACAACCGCCTACAACTATACAGTTAGCCTCTCAAATGCTTCTGGTTTGCCCGTTACGGTTAACTACAAGACAGATGATGGCACTGCTACTACGGCAGATCTCGACTACGAAGATAATGACGGTAATCTCATCTTTAATCCTGGAGAAGCGCTAACAAAGGCGATCGTTGTACTTGCTAAGGGCGACGGCAAAATCGAGGTGGATGAAACTTTCAGCGTTACCCTCAATAATGCTACCAACGGCGCGATCGATCCCGCCGCCAACCAAAGTACGGGCATCATTCTCAATGATGATAATGCCCCAACTCCAACACCAACTCCAACTCCAACACCAACTCCAACTCCAACACCAACACCAACTCCAACTCCAACACCAACTCCAACTCCAACACCAACTCCAACTCCGATTCCGACAGAAACGCCAACACCAACTCCGACACCGATTCCGACACCAACGCCGATTCCGACACCAACGCCAACAGAAACGCCAACACCAACGCCAACTCCGACACCAATTTCAACACCAACTCCGGCAGAAATTCCGACAGAAACGCCAACACCAACTCCGACACCGATTCCGACACCAACACCAACTCCGACACCAACTCCGACAGAAACGCCAACACCAACTCCGGCACCGATTCCGACAGAAACGCCAACGCCAACTCCGACAGAAACGCCAACGCCAACTCCGACACCGATTCCGACACCAACGCCAACTCCAACGCCAACTCCGACAGAAACGCCAACGCCAACGCCAACTCCGACACCGATTCCGACACCGATTCCCATAAAAACGCCAACGCCAACTCCGACAGAAATTCCGACACCAACGCCAACTCCGACAGAAATTCCGACAGAAACGCCAACACCAACGCCAACTCCGACAGAAATTCCGACAGAAATTCTGACACCAACGCCAACTCCGATAGAAATTCCGACAGAAATTCCGACAGAAGATTGCCTTTGTAACTCTCTATCCCTCCCAAATCTCAACCAACCCAATCCGACAGAAAAGGTAGTTGTGAATAGTACGGATCGAATCCTCACAGGTACTGCTAGCAATCAGAGATTCGACGGTAGCAGCAGCGAGGACTATTTCCAGGCTGGAGAAGGTAACGACAACCTGTTTGGTGGCGAAGGAAATGATTTTTGTAACGGTAACGAAGGCAACGACTTTATCTCTGGTGGAACGGGAGATGACTGGCTTTTTGGTGGCAAGAATCAAGACATTATTCTTGGCAATGAAGGAGGAGATACATTATTAGGAAATCGAGGAGAAGATTCACTCAATGGCAGAGAAGATAGCGACTTCATTAATGGCAACGAAGACTCCGATTTCTTGGATGGAGGCAAAGGAAACGATTTCCTATTGGGAGGTAAGGATCGAGATTTAATTTTAGGCAGTGAAGGCAACGATACTCTGTTGGGAAATGTAGGTGATGATACTGCCTGTGGTGGCGGTGGTAACGATTACTTGCGGGGCGATGAAAATAACGACTTACTGGGTGGATGTGAAGGAAATGATACGATTTTCGGAGGGGAAAACAATGATACCATATTTGGAGGAGCGGGAGACGACTTTTTAAGTGGCGATTTGGGAGATGATGTTTTAATTGGAGGAAGTGGGAGCGATGTTTTTCTGCTTTGGGCTGATTCAGGGATGGATATCATTCGAGATTTTGAACCCGGAAAAGATGCGCTCGCCCTTACTAGAGGTTTGACTTCCTCTCAACTTTCAATTACTCAAGCCAATAGCGATACTTTCATCCGGTTGACAGCAACAGGTCAAATTTTAGCCACTCTCAATAACGTATCTGTTGCTCAAATCAATCTGACAGAGTTTAACTCACCTAATTTATTCGCTCTCAATTCTTGAAATGCACTGCGTTAATCCGTGTTGCATCGGCCTTACATCTGCGGTTGACTTATCAATTAAAGATTTACGGACTACGGATTCAACGCATTTTTTTACATCAATGCAGCCTGACTTTTCCCTATTTTAATATTGAACTCCCTGATTTATTCCTACCCAAAATTACCAAAAACCTTTTTTAGTTCTTTAAACACCTGATTTTTCCCCCATTGTCGCTTGCTTTACGAAAGGAGAAACTAGAGACATCAAGCAAGTTAGTTGAGTCTTTCTCACCCTTGCACTAATTAGACAAAAACAAGGAGCCACAAAAATGTCATCAATTATCAAAGGTACAGACTACGACGACAACAACACTGTCAACGGCGACGGTAAACTCCACAAATCCTTAGTTGGACAAAATTGGACAATCAACGACCAAGGTCAAATTCAGCTTTCCAATGATACAATCTACGGCAATAAAGGCGATGATATCTTGTCAGGTCTCGACGGAGATGACATCCTCTACGGTGGCTACGGCGGCGATAAGCTAGATGGCGGCGCGGGTAATGATAAATTATACGGCGAAGCTGGCGAGGATTTGCTGTATGGAGGTGCTGGCAAAGATTATCTGAGCGGCGGATTTCACAACGATTATTTATTCGGA
Source organism: Microcoleus sp. A6-C6 (assembly GCF_036705955.1). Taxonomy (NCBI): domain Bacteria; kingdom Bacillati; phylum Cyanobacteriota; class Cyanophyceae; order Oscillatoriales; family Microcoleaceae; genus Microcoleus; species Microcoleus sp. A6-C6. Next base: position 41,294 of record NZ_JAUBVR010000056.1, read on the forward strand.
GGAAGCGGCAAAGATTATCTGAGCGGCGGCGACGGTAACGATTACCTTGATGGTGCTAATTTTTCGGGTGCTGGTAACGGTATCGGCGGCGGTACTGAATCGGATTCTCTCTACGGCGGCGCGGGTGCGGACACATTTGTACTCGGTAATGTTAACAATGTTTACTATCTCGGCACTGGCTATGCGACGATTACGGATTTTAGCGTAGGTGAAGACAAAATCCAAATTAAAGGCAATTTCGCAGACGGCTATTCTCTCAAACTTGGCGATTGGAACGGCAACAATGTTAAAGATACTGGTATCTTCTACAAGGATAATTTGATTGGGGTTGTGCAAGACCAAAAATTATTGAGTGTCAACCCAAATAAAGTATTCTTATCCGCGCCTCCCATCCCTCTATAAGCTGTTGCTCATATAGATTGTGTATGGCGATTGAGTGGGAGAGGGGGAGAAGGGGAGAGGGGGAGAGGGGTGCATCTCACTTTGGCAAATACATCAAATTGAAAGTTGACCGTTGAGATAAGCACAGCGAAGAGAAAGGATAGA